>JAKPEO010000126.1 GCA_029551925.1 bacterium | reverse complement strand
TTGATACACCAGCTGGTCTATTTCTTCCTCTAATTTAGTTGTGTCAGCCTGTAGATTTTGTTTTTTGGATGCAAGGATTTTATCCACAAGGGATTCTATTTGGTTGACAATATGTTGGTTTTCTTCTGTGATGGGGGGAAGGGGAATAATTTCTACATATTGATTTGATAATCTATATCCTGTAAAACCATATTGGTGAACTATCATATTAACATATTGATAAATTAACCTTGAGTTTAATAGAGCCATAATAAATTTCAATTTTTTCCCTGTAAAAAATGCCATACTATCTAAAATTAATACACCTGACTTTACTAAACAAAATGTTGGTTCTTGTGTTATTCTCTGCCACACCACCTTCTCCTTCTCAAACTCGGGGTAGTAGGCACACGCGCGAAGTTCCCACCAATAATCACCTTGATCATCTCGTTTTTTTGCTTTATCTTCAAATGGAATTAAATAATTCATTAGTGATGGAAAATTCTTTTTAATAAATATTTCTGGGTCCTCATTTTTTTTATTTTCATTGGTCCAACCAGCAGGGATAACTATCACCCACAGCCCAGCCCATTCGTAGTAGTAGCGTTTGATATCTCTACCTCTAAGAATAGGTTTAATAATTGCTTCAGTGCGACGGCGTTCATCTTCTGTTTTGCAATTCGCCAATATTTCATTACGCTTTTCGGTACTTATAATAAAGGCTTCGTTAAGTCCGGTTTTTATTCCATAGTAAATATTCACATCCCAATCTTTAAGCGGCTTACCTATGCGTTCGATTTTTTCTTTAAGTCGTTGCTCGGCACTTGAGCCAATAAACCAGGCATCTTTACTAAGTTTTTCAAGTATTACACCAAGCTGTGTAAGCTGGTTAGCTATATTGATATCTTCGTCTTTGGCCAAAGTTACAGCCCTTACACTTAAGAGCTGTTTTTGCACTTTTTGAATTAATATAATGTTTGTATCTACCGTAGCACTTTCAAATACACCTGGTCCTAAGTCCACTAGTACTTTCGGATTATACTGTAAGAAAAAGTTTCTCAGCTTTTCGCCATAACCGGCACGCATCCATTTATTGGAGGTTATAAAGCAAAGATGACCGCCCTCTTTGAGTATTTTTATTCCCTTTTCGTAAAAAAGACAATAGATATCACCCATACGATCAAATACACTAAATCCTTTGTTTTGATACAAATTAGCAAATCTTCCACTGCTCTTTTGTAATTGAACATACGGCGGATTGGCAATGACTACATCAAAGCCACCTTTCTGATGAAACACCTCCGAAAAGTAGACCTCAAAATCAAACTCATTGTGTCCGTTGGTTATTTCATCAATTATTTTGTCAATTTCTTTTTTTAATTTTTGTTTATTGTTTGGATTAGTTTCGTTAAAATATTGCGGTTTTAATTTTTCAAGTTTTTCAAAAGCTTGATTGTTAAATAAATCTTTTTCTACTCCCAGGAGCGAATCACCACAAACCACTTTATAATCGAGGTTTGGCAGTGGTTTTATGGTTTTAAAATCTTCTTCATCCACAATCATAGATAGCCAAAATCTGAGTTTGCATACCTCAACTGCTCCGCTATCAATATCCACTCCATACAAAGAATTTTCAATACAATGGCGTTTTAAATCGTATGAAGAATGTAGCACAGACATTCCTGTCTGTGAATCAGGAGGAAGTAGCACAGACATTCTTGTCTGTGTATCAGCAGAATGTAGCACAGACATTCCTGTCTGTGTATCTTTATTATCCACAAGCAAGAATACCTGTGCCACATAGAGCCAGTAATTATCCACTGTCAAATGGGCTTTAGTTGGATTTTCCTTAATATAATTGATAAAATGAAAATACTCTTTTTCACTACGAACAATATGGTCATATGATTCTTCCATCCAAACTTTCTTTCCTGTAGTGCCTAAAATTTTATTAACCTCATTGGCGCTTGCACCTTTTATACCTTTCAGAATTTCTGATAAAGAATATTTCATAAGAGGTTCAATTAGTAAGTGAACATGATTGGGCATAATAACAACTGCATGTATCTTTAGACGAACGCCATCATATTTCATAATGCATTCTTTTACCTTTTCCCTAATCTCTGGTATAGATAAAACACAAGAACCATACCCTGAGTCTAACCAGTTTTCTAATCGTCCCAAAAAATTTTTATTGAACTCTTGCCACTCTTCATCATTCCATGGTTGTGGATGTTTTTTCAACCATTCATCACGCTCACTTTTCCATATTTCAAGTTTCTCCTGTGGTAAAGAGTCTGCAAGTCTAAAAGTAACCCAGTAAATTGAACCTTTTTTTGTCCAGTGAGGCAAGTTGCGATGGGTGATATGGACTTCATCAGCGTGTGAATTTTCAAATTTACAGGCAGGAATGCCTGTATTACAATATATAGAAAGCAACCTTCTTAGTTTTACAATTTCCTGAAGCATCCCTATAGGGAAAGCACCAGAGCCTATTGCGGGGTCACATATTTTAATATTTGCCAGTAACTTATCTATCTCTTTTGAGTGTTCTCTAATGCTTTGCGGTATCTTATGTTCGTATTTAGTCCCTTTTATCTCACCTCTATTTATTGCTTCGCTCTTTTGTAAAGCGGTTTTTTCATGTTCGTATATTAGATCAGCATATAAAACAAATTCTTCCAAGTCGTCTTGTCTCACTTTACTATTAAGTTCTGTTGCTAAAAAGTTGATTATACTTTCCTGACACATATAGTGCACTATCTCTCTCGGAGTATAATAAACACCATACTCTTTGTTGAATTTATTTTCTTCGCCTTTGTTGCCAGATGAGATAACTTTTAAGTATTCATCAAAATTGTCTTGCCTGATAGCATTAAGTTTTTCGTAAATTTTACCAAGCAGTTCAGGGTCAAGTGCTACCTCTTTTTCTAATGGCTCTTCTTCATTAACAGTGAAATTATATCGATCAAATATATCTAAAATTCCATCTCCTATATCTCCTTCTTTTGTTTTATTTTCATTTGAAAATAGATCATTTGATAGCAATATTTCAGTATTAACCCAGTCGTAATTATTTATTGGGTCAAAAAGACCTCCGTTTAGAAATGGTATTTTACAGTTAAATCGACTATAGAAATGATCTGCTGGGCTTCTGTCGGTTCTTAATGCTTCGTAAAACAAAGGTTCAAGGATATCATTGAAGAAGTTGGTATATTTACCATACTTTTTATTGAATAATTGGCGTATAAAATCTTTTGGACCTGTTCCCCAATTTTTTCCTTTCTCAACTCCAAACCATCCTTTTTTTTGAAGAAAATAAAGAAAAGTGATTTGACCAAGAAGTTTTTTGGCAAAATCAACGGTGTTAATTTTTTTTATTGTAAACTCTTTTTTTATTTTTTCATCTTTTTTTACAATCTTATCAAGTTGTTGTTTTGTTTTTATAAAAAGGTCTCTATACTTTTCAAAAAACTCTTTTGTTACTATCTCAACATTAAAAGCATTTTCAAGATCATCAAGAGTAGGTTTAAAATCATCGTTTTCTAGGATAGGCAAAAAACGCGATTGTGCTGTATGCGAACTCTCGTTTGGCCCAACCCAAAATGACCAACGCTTTGCAGGGGTAAAATCTTCTTTCACCTTAATTTTTCCAGTAGTTGTTTGCTCAAACTTATATTCCATTTTCACAAGCGAAAACCGCCAGTCATCGCTCTCAGGTGAGACAAAAGCCACAAGTGCCGCATCTTTAAGCTTGCCTCCCCTTGACCCCTTTAAATACCAAGAAATAAAATTTCTTTGAGATGTGCGAGCCCGTTCTAATTTGCTTTCTTTTTTTATATTTACTATCAAAAGATCTATTTCTTTGTCATCGTAGGTGTATTTACCAATGCGTTCAAAAGAACTTATTTTATCTTTGTATGCATCGGGGATAAACTGCCCTACATAACTGAAAGTGTTTTTTTCATCAAAGAATTTTAATAAATTTTTGAGAAATTTTTTGTAGTTTTTTTCATCAAACTTACTCTCGAATGTATTTACGATGATTTGCTTTAATGTTTGTCTGTCCATATTTTACACCTATTTTATAATAAAATCTTTAAAAGAATAAGATTATTTTTTTTATTTTCAATATATGTTTTTAACCTTTTTACTGATATAGTCCGTACTGTTTTCATTTGCTTAAAGTTATTTAGTTTTCACATTTCTTTAATAATTAAGTGTATAGCATGATCAGCACCTAATACACAAATAGTGCCATTAGGTTTTAGTAACCTTTGGCATCAGTAAAGCCATGAAAGATTAAATTCATGATTTTCATTAACGCCTTTTGACTTGTCCCATTCGCCTTTATCTACTTTTGTCATTCTAACTGCGTGACAAATTATACCACCATTAGATAAAAAATTATGATTATACCTTTGAATAAAGATATTTTTCCTCATTATTTAAAACTCAAATCACCTTATCAGAATAGCTAATTTTTTGCACATAACATCTGCGTCTATGTGCCGTTTTAATGGCGTATAGCCGCTGTTCTGTGTGCGCCGAGCCTTCAGGCGAAAGTGCAACATGGCAAGGAAGCGTTAGGCTTCCGCAGAGTTCGAAAACTAACCGTAAATTATGTTGTTGCCGTAGTTTTTTCTTATTATTAGTCATCCATCCTCCGTAAGGGCGGGCTCTAATAATTTATTTCTTTAAATATCAGATTATTATTTGATAATTCAAATTCAATATATTTTAAGGGCATACATCTACAATTCTTTTTATTAAATTGTTTGAAGCTAACTATAATATTATTATAATTTTCTGAATTCTTATCGTCTATTTTTTTAGAAATTAAAACAGGTTGAATATCACTTATTCTATTAGGAATATAATATTGTTCTAACCAATCAACATGCCTTTGAATTTGAATAACATTATCTTTGGTTGCTTCAACAGATTTTAGTTCAATAGGCAAAACAATCCTAATGTTTTCCTTAACCAAAGAAAGCATTATGTCTATTCTCTGCATTCCTACGCCACAAGAAACTTCATTTCCCAACCATTCAATATCTAAGCCATTAAGTAAACATTTATCCAATTCATTATTAATACCTCTACCAATATTTTGAACAATATACGTCTGCAAATGAATTTCAAACGCTTTTTTAGATTTACATTTTTCAATCAATCTTGGAAGAATATTTATTTTATTTTTTCTTCCGGTGTAATTATGGGAAGTATTGTCCCCTTTTATTTCTTGGGTACAGAGGTCAAAAGTAAAATTTTGTCCTGAAAGCTTTTGTCTATTATTTTTATCTTTTAATAATTTAAAAAGTCTTTCACTTTCATAAATTGTAATCATAGTATTTCCTCGATTACCTTTTAATTTTCTATAAATTAAACTCCAAAGCATTTGATTGGGCGATTGAATATGTTTTATTTCGTCTAATGCCTCCCATTCTGTAACACCTTTTGGATAAACCTCAAAAGGTTCAAGCATTGTCCTAAATGTTAAAGACTTTTTAAGTTCTTTTTTTAAGAATTGTTTAGTATCATTATTGTCCAAAAAAGATAAATCTTCTTTCGCTTTAAAAATACCATAAAACTTACCTTCCAAAACTTTTGTAGAATAATTTTGTTGCAAATAAAAAATAATAAAATCACCCATTCTGATTCTTTGAGAGTCTGCAATCATTCCAACCAAATTATTTTCGGTTGTATGTTTTAATTTGGTGGTTGCTTTGTTATTAAAATCAATAACGTGATCCTTTGCACCTGTTCCTGCAAAAAGATATTCTAAATGATACTTGAATGTAGTCGTATCTACAATAAAAACATGTGTGGTCATTTTTTTCCCTCCTTCTTAAATAAAAAGATGTATTCGTGTTTGAAAATATAAAATCCTCCAACTAGTGCCCTATACCTCCATAATTTTTTTTGATTAATTTTTCCTTTTGTTCCCTCAAAATTCTTGACAATTATAGATTTTAAAATATATTTCCCTCGTTTTAAAACTTCATTCATAGTGTAAAATGCTAAAGGGATCCATTCACCTTGTGAATATTTATCCCCAATGACTACAGCAAAATATCTTCCCTCATCTAAAACATCATAGGTGTTATCAACAACCTTACCAAATAAATTTAGAAATTCTTCTATGCTTTTTGCATTTGATAAATCTCTACTATTTTTACTGAATTTTATAATATCCCAATATGGTGGGTGCATTATTAAGAATTGAACTGATTTGATATTTCTCTTTTCTAATTCCTGTTTAAAATCCAATTCTGTGCTATCCGCATTAATAACTTCGGTTTTAATGTTAAATTTATTCTCTTCAGAATCTATGTTTTTTTTTGCTATAGTTACTACTTCTGGCGACAACTCTACCCCAATTCCATTTCTACCTAATCTTTTACATTCAATCAAGGTAGTCCCACTTCCCAAAAAAGGGTCTAAAATCCAATCACCTTGTTTAGTATATCTTCTTAAGAATTGATTTGGAATTTGTGGTATAAAATTACCCCAATAGTTGGCGTTGTGGGCACCTGATTTATCTCTTTTATCTAAAATCCATAAACTTTCAGTTAAGATATCATCATACTCTTTCCAACGATTTAAGTTTAAATCATTAATCTTACTCGTTTTGATTTCAGTTAAACTTTTTTTGAGTCGTCTAATATAATATTTCGCTCTATCGATAGTTTGAGAATCTGCTATTTGATTTAAATCTTCTAAAAGTACATCTTTATTTACTTTAACAGTATCGCCATTAGAATAAATATTTAATAATCCAAAATTATCCTTTACTGGATTTTTGATAATTTCAATAACTTTTAGTGTTTCAAATCTTATTTTGTTATTTTCATTTAGTTCTTCGATTTTAGATAAAACTTCCAAGAACATATTTTTATTAATAATAGATTCTCTTTTCCAATTAGTTTTTTTATCAAATTCCGTATTGAAATCAAATAAAGTGATTTTGTTGTTTTTCATATTAACTTCCAAATAAAATTAAGATTTATCATTATTATTATAAATCTTTTTGTTTTTAAGTCCATAAAAAGCCCCCAGGACGTAAAAATAATTGTTTAACTTTCGTTAAATGAAAGTTGCATCCATATATGTAGCATACTATATATGTGCCATACTTGCACAAATGCACAAATGTTTTTTTATAACTTTTATTATAACTTTATGATAAAATCTTAAACCATAATCTTATATTGAAAAAAGATAAAAATAAAAATCTATATAAAAAAATTTCAATTATTAGACTATCAACTCTAATTTTGTTTTAATCATTAATTTTTTATTTTTCAAAAATAAAAAAAAAGAGACTTTAGAGACGTCTGACCTCTTTTTTATCAATATGAATTCAAAGTTGTTATAGCAGCGACATTGACAATATCATCAACAGAGCAGCCGCGCGATAAATCATTGACAGGCTTTGCCAAGCCCTGAATAATAGGGCCAAAGGCTTCTGCTCCTGCTAATCGCTGAACTAATTTATAACCAATATTCGCAGCGTTTAAATCTGGAAATACTAAAACATTAGCGCGTCCTGCGACTTTGCTGCCTGGCGCTTTTTGCGCGCCTACAGAGGTTACAATTGCCGCATCTAATTGCAGTTCTCCGTCTATCTCATAATCAGGATATTTTTCTTGCGCTAATTTTACTGCCGCCTGCACTTTATCTACCATCGGATGCTTTGCGCTGCCTTTCGTTGAAAACGATAAAAATGCTATTATCGGTTTTGCATCAAACAGCGCTTGAAATGTGCGCGCTGATGAAATCGCTATATCTACAAGAGTTTCAGAATCAGGATCTGGTATTACTGCGCAATCAGCAAATACAAATTTTCCATCTAATCCATATTCTTTTTTATTAGTCAGCATAGCAAAGCAACTCGATACTTTGCTTATTCCGGGCGCTGTTTTTACTGTCAATATTGCACTTTTTAAAACATCGCCGGTAGTATTTATTGCGCCTGCAACCATACCATCAACAACATTCTCTTTAAGCATCATTGCGCCGTAATACAGCGGATTTTTAAGAGTTTTCTGCGCTTCTTCTTTTGTCATACCTTTTGCTTTGCGCAGTTCATAAAATATCTCAGCATATTTTTCTGAATCCTTTGAAGTTTCTATGTCTATTATTTCTACTTTTGACAAATCTATATTATTTTCTTTTTCTAATTTTCTAATTGCTTCTGCGCTGCCGATTGTGTATATTTTATTAAGCCAATCTTTTTTACTTAATATAGATATTGCTTTTAATGTGCGGATATCTGTGCTTTCAGGCAACACCAAACTTTTTTTTATACCTGTTTTTGCAATTTTGCCGTTAATTTTTTCTATTACGCTTTCTAAAAAATTCATTTTTTTTACCTCCATTTTTTATTTTATTAAATCGTTTAAACTCTCAATATAAATCAAGAGTTTAGAATTTTATTTTAATTCTATTTCTTTTATCATTCTCTGTAATTTCTCAAATTTTTCATCTTCTTCTTTTTTCTTTTTCTGTTTTTCAGCGACAGCGTCGTCAAATGGTGGATACAGTGGTATGCGAATATTTACTATGCCGAGCAGCGAATTTCCAGATTTTGTAGTAAGATACGAAAAAACAATTATAGGCAATTTTCTAAACTTAAAATTCATATTTATTAACAGCGGATTTTGTAGTGTCTCAGTAGGTTTAATAATTTCCAAATACATTCCGCGTTTTTTAGTATTCAAATCCAGTCCAAGATAAACAATATCTGCTTTTTCTGGATAATAATAAGGTGCAAAATTAGCAAAAATTTTTGAATAGCCGCCAGTCACATAGCCCAATGTTATTCTCGATTGTTTGTTTATTATCTTTTTGCTTGTATTAATAAATAATCCTGTGGCTGTACTCGGTCTTGAATAATTTTTATAGTCCAATTCAGAATTAATTTTATTGCCTAAATCTAATGCTAATGAAAATATACTGCCTGCTGACAATGCCACTGGAATATTACCAGTATCTGTAAGTAATGACCATTTTGCCGAAAAAGTAACAATAGACATTAATATCGGACTTGTATATTCAGTAGCAGCTGTTTTTTTGCGTTTTCCGTATAATTCTCCTACTATATTTGTAAGCGTGAAATCTATTGCAGGTCCTTTCATATCATCTTGACGATGAGCTGTGGGAAACAACACTAATCCCGCGATATTTTTATTCAAATCACTGTCTTTTAATTTTTCTTCTTCTACTATTTTAACAGTAGACGCTGGCGCTGCAGCGTTTACAATATTAATTAATGACAAAATCAGCAAAAAAAATATTATAATTATTTTTTTCATTTATTCAAATCTTCTGGTTTTTTGGCAAATATCATTCTACCAGCAGAGGTTTGGATAGTGCTCGTAACAATACCTTTTACTTTTTGATTTATATTTCTATTAGCATTATCAATTACCACCATTGTTCCGTCATTTAAATAGCCTATACCTTGATTATTTTCTTTGCCTTCTTTGATTATCAATATTTCTATTTGTTCTCCTGGCAGTAATATCGGTTTTAATGCGTTTACTAAATCATTCAAATTTATAACTGAAACATTATGCAATTCTGCAATTTTATTCAAATTATAATCATTAGTAATTAGCGCGGCGCCAAGTTTTGTTGCTAATTTCAGCAATTTTTCATCTACTTCTTTTATTTCGTCAAAATCCAAATCTATAATTTTTATCGGTTGCTTTAATTCATTTTGTATTACATTCAATATTTCCAACCCGCGTCTACCGCGATTACGTTTTAAATTATCGTGCGAATCAGCTAATACCTGCAATTCTTTTAATATAAATTTAGGAATGATTATATTGCCTTCAATAAAATTCAATTTACATAAATCTACTATTCTTCCATCTATAATCACGCTTGTATCTAAAATTTTTTCTTTTGCCGCGCCGCTAATACTATCTTCTTTTTTTATCAAAGATAATTCCAGATTTTTTTCGTCGGTGTTGCTTAATAATTTTGCTACTATAAACACTACAAACACCGCTGAAAACAGCAGATAATATTTAATATAAACCACTAACGCGGGTTTGATATAAAGCATATCTCCGATTAAATAATACCCGCAAAACAAAAGTAAAAAGATGCTTAATAAAACTCCGAATATTTTTAAAAGGTATTCTATTTTATATTTTATAAGCGCATAAAATATCAATAAATATATTGCCGCGATTAAACTCAACAAGAAAAAATTAATATTCAAATCTCTGTCGATTATCGCAGCAGTTAAAATTATTAATAAATTAACAGCGGCATAAGAATAAACAAAAAAATTAATTTTCGTCGTCTTCGTCAAAATCTTCATTTTCCTTTATTAATTTTACATTTTCATCATCTTCGTCCAAATTAGCATTTTCGTCAATACCTAAAAATTCCAAATCTTTTTGAGATACGCTAAAATTTTTCTTCAATATTTTTTCTAAATGCGCTTCGGCTTCTTTAAAATCAATATTTTTTATTAATGCAAGTTCTCCGCAAATTAAAGTTTTAAAATTCAAATACAATTTTTTTTCATTAGCGTTTGGCTGACCTAATGCTCTTCGCCGCGATATTAATTTACTCAGCCATTTTGCTATTTCTACAATATCAGAATTTTTTATTATACTACTTACATCATTGGTAATAATCCTCAAATCTTCTTCTGACATTTTTAATGGTTCTTTTTTTAAAATATTTAGTGCTTTCGCTAATTGCTTATCAGTAGAAATCGGGCGAATTAAATTTTTATTTGTTTTTTTGGTCGGAATCAATAATTCCATAGGAGAATGCGTTAATTTTATTTTATAAAACTCATGCATTACCCCATCGATTTTTTCTTTAACAATTTCAGTGATAGTGCCAGCGCCATAAACTACCGACACAACTTTTGCTCCAACTTTATACATTTTCCAATACTCTCCTTAACATTTTTATAATTTTTATAAAATATAAACTGCCATATTATATTTTAAGATTTTAAATTTTACAAGCATTTTTTATAAAAAAATCTGGAATTCTTATAAATATCAATATCAACATTATCAAATTTTATATTGATTTTTTTAACAATAAAAATATACTTATGGCTAATGGACATAAATTATTGGGGTTATTTATTTGTTTAATAACTAATAATTAAATAAAAAGCAAGCGGAATTTTATTGGCATTAATAAAATTCCGCTTTTATATTTTTGCAAAGATGACATTACTAATTTTAATAGAGATTATAGTATTTATATTTTGTATAACTTTATCAGCATTATTTTCAGGCAGCGAGACATCTCTATTTTCAATCAGCAAAATAAAACTTAATACTCTAAAAAAAGAATCTGAAACCGGCGCGCTGATAAACGAACTGCTGAAAAATCCGCAAAAATTAATAATAACAATTTTATTAGGCAATATTGCAGTAAATGTCTTTTCAACTACAATATCAGAAAATTTAATCCGTGAATTTTTAAATAGAAACGGATTAAGAATATTCGGACAATATTTAAATTATGTGAAAGAATACAATGAATTAATAACAATTACGATAATGACATTTATCATATTAATATTCGGCGAAATAACGCCAAAAACAATAGCGCTCGCAAATTCAGTAAAAATAGCATTAAAAGTCGCACCAATAATAAACAAATTGTCTCAAATAATTGAGCCGATTTATAAAATTTTAGGAAAAATTTCAAATGCAATAATTGAAAAAATAACTGAAATATTTCCTATAAAGACCTCGAAATTAAATGAAGAAGAATTAAAATTAGCAATAGAATTAGGGCTTACAGACGGAATGCTGACAGGCGATGAAGAAGATATGTTAAAAAGCGTATTTGAATTTAGTAAAACGCGCGTGCGCGAAATAATGACGCCGAAACCAGATATTGTTTTTTGTTCAATCAATAATGATTTACCCGAAGTATTGAATTTATTCAATAAATCAGGGCTGTCAAGATTGCCTGTTTATGAAAAATGTCTAAATAACATTTGCGGATTTATATATAAAAAAGATTTATTTTTAAATTATGCAAAGTTAAAACAAAATAATTGGACAAAACTAATAAGACCAGTGTATATCACGCCAGAATTAAAAAGCGCCGCATCATTATTAAAGACATTTAAAACCAAAAAAATACAAATAGCACTGGTAGTAGATGAATTCGGTGGATTAACAGGAATAATAACAATCAAAGATTTAATTGACGAAATATTCGGCGAAATATTAGAACGCAATCATCAGCAGCAAGAAAACAAATACATAAAAAAAATCGGATTATCAAAATATAAAATTTCTGGAAGAATGAACATCGAATATTTTAACGAGTTATTCCAAGCGAATATAAGTGATGACGCAATTACAATAAACGGATATATTATAAAAAAAACAGGAAAAATTCCTAATATTGGCGAAGAAATAATACTAAATAATAATTTAAAGTTAGTAGTTGATGAAGTTTCAAAAAACGAAATAAAAAGCGTGCGAGTAGAAAAAATATAATATTATGGAATATATATTATTAATTTTAGGAATAGTTTTTTTTGTGGCATTGCAATTTTTATTCGCTTGCAGCGAAATGAGTATCGTATCGTCGAATAGATTAAAAATACATTACTTAGCGAAACAAGGCAATAAAAACGCTCAAATTATTGAATATTTATTGAACAACTCTCATAAATTTTTAGGGACAACTCTTGTCGGCGTGAATCTTTCAGTTGTAACGAGTTCGGCGTTAACAGCATCGTTAATTTTCAAAATTCTCAACAATTATTTTCCTGATTATAAATCAGTGCAGCCTATAATTTCTACATTATTAGTAGGGCCGATCATATTGATGTTTGGCGAAATTGTGCCGTTAAGTATAGGTCGTCTTTATAATACAACTTTAGCGCTGAAAATGGCGAAATTCATAAAAACATTTTATTATATATTATTCATTATTATTGCGATAGCGACGCGTATCTCGTGGCTGCTCGGAAAAATAACAGGGACATTAAAAAAAGAAAATAAAATGTTTTCAAGCATTGACGAAATAAAATCATTATTTGAAGAAGGTGTAAAAGAGGGCGATTTAAAAAAAGATGATTTGAATATGTTGTTAAGAATTTTAAATTTCAAAAAAAACACAGCAAGCGATATAATGTGTCCGCTAATAAAAATAAATATGATTGAAGCAAACAAGTCAATAACCGAGTTGATAGAATTAATCCAAAAGACTGGACACAGTAAAATACCAGTATATTACGAACGCGTGGATAATGTTATTGGTATAGCTAATATTAAAGGTATCGATCTAAAAACTCTGGACTTAAACGCACCTGTAAAAACAATAATGACTAAACCGTATTTTATACCTGAAACGAAACCAATAAAAGAAATATTAAAAGAAATGAAAATCAACTACAATCATTTTGCTGTCGTAGTGAATGAATTTGGCGGAGTGTCGGGCATAGTAACAATAGAAGACATAGTGGAGGAAGTGCTTGGCGAAATAGAAGACGAATTCAACAAAACAACAACAAATTTAGAGTTGACAAATATAGCCAATCAGCCGATATTAGATATTGACGCGGATTTAGAATTAAGCGAATTATCAGAAAAATTAAATATCGAATTTGATTTGCCAGATGAAACAGAAATCACAACAGTGGCGGGATACATTTTATACAAACTAGGAAAAATACCGCCAAAAGGTATGAAATTAGAAATTAACGAACAAATCAAGCTTACAATTTTAGATGCAGACGACAGGCGAATAATAAAAGTAAGATTAGAATTAAAATGAATAAAATAAAAATATTCGCAGTTGATGACGAAGATTATGTCCGCGAAATTTTAGAATTAAATTTCAAATCGGTCAAAGACTTTGAATTAAAAACATTTGAAACCGCCCGCAGTTTATTAGAATATCTAAAAATCGAAAAGCCAGATATAATAATATCAGATATTATTATGCCTGATATTAACGGTATAGAATTATGCAAAATCATTAAATCTACTCCGGAATATACAGATATTTATTTTATTATGCTCACCGCAAAAATTTCTGTTGACGATAAAATCGAAGGTTTAGAATCAGGCGCTGACGAATATTTAACTAAACCATTTAAATTTAAAGAATTATTTGCGCGCATAAGAGTAGCAAACAGATTAATTTCAGCGCAACGTGAAAATGCCAATCTTATAAAAGAATTAAGTGAAAAAAACAAAAAATTAACAGCAGCATATAATGACCTTGCGCAAGCGCAAAAAAAAATTATTGAGATAGAAAAATTATCGGCAATAGCCAAAATAAGCGCTATAATCACGCACGAATTAAAAAATCCGCTCGCTGTTATTGCTAATAATTTAGAAAATCTAAAACAAAATATTTCAATTGAAAAATTTGAAGACCTAAAAAAAACTATAGATTATGCAAATGAAATATTAAATAAAATTCCGAAATTCAGCAGCAACAATAATCAAGAACCAGAAAAAATAAATTTAATAGAATTAATTAACGAAGCGCTGATTAATATACGAATTCCAAGTAACATAACGCTTGCATTCGACTATGCAGAAAAAACTGTTTTTGTGACGGGCAATAAATTAAATCTTAAAATTGTAATTATTAATCTATTAAAAAATGCAATTGAAAAATTTGAAAAATCCGGCGGAAAAATTAATATAAAATGTTATTCGGATAAAACCGAAGCGATTATAAAAATAATTGACAACGGTGCGAAAATTCCTGAAACTCTTGATATTTTTGAAAGTTTTGTTTCTACCAAAAAAAATGGTTTTGGGTTGGGCTTAACATTTTCAAAAATTATAATCGAACAGCATCAAGGAATAATCTATTACGAAAATATCGATAACGGCGTATGCTTTACTATAAAATTAAAAAAAACAATGTGAAGTGATAGATTGTGATATATACTCCTAAAACTAATGATTTTTGGGAACTTCAAAAAATTAACAATCGTAAATTCAAAAAAATATTTGCCGCGCTTATTATTCTTTACATTTTATATATTTATCTAATACTGCTATTTTTTTTCGGGGATTATTTATCAAAATTACATTTTTTTATTATTAGCATTGTAATAGCGATAAATTTAGGATATTGGCATTGGTATTACTTTAACTATACTTTCGTTGACACAATATTGTCATTAATAAAAAAATCGAGCGCTGACAAACGCGATTTACTGCACAAACAAATAATAAATATAGTAGATGAACTAAAAATTGCGGCTGGTTATAATAAACGAATAGACATAATAATAATTCAATCATTAAACAAAAATATATTTGTATTAAGCGGCGGCGGTTTTAATGTTATATGCCTGACCGAAGCGATAATTGGCAATTTCACGCGCGACGAGATACAAGCAATGCTTGCTCAGCAAATATCATTATTAATATCCGGCGATACTAAAATATTGAGTTTTATAAGTTCGATATATTCCTTTTATTCGCGCGATAAATTCAACTTTTTAAATTGCGAATACAACAAAGACAAAGAATATATAAATATCTACAATATTCAATTATTAAAATCTGCGAAATTACGGAAACTGCCGAGATTTTTTATTTTGCTCATCATTCTAAAAATTATAAAGATTACAATAAAATTATTGATAATGGCAATTTCAAGAAATCGTCATTATTTTGCGGATGCCAAAGCAGTGGAATTCACACGCAATCCATTAGCATTAGCGCAGGGCTTGCATAAAATTTCACAAGCGCGCGGCAGTAAAAATATTTTTTTAGATAATGCTTATTCTCCGATATTCATTATTCCGCCTGAAAATGAAAGTTTGAATGAAAAGCGCGGATTATTTGCGGATATGTTTTCTACGCATCCGCCAACGCAAGAAAGGATCGAAATTTTATTAAAAATGTGCAAATTAAGATTTGACGATTTTATAAAATTAGATAATGAAAATAAAGAAAAATACTGCGGCGCCGAAGGCGATTCTACTAAAAATAAAATTAATCAGCAGAATAAACAATTTGAAA
This sequence comes from bacterium, assembly GCA_029551925.1. Lineage (GTDB taxonomy): Bacteria > JAGOBX01 > JAGOBX01 > JAGOBX01 > JAGOBX01 > JAKPEO01. The sequence continues at coordinate 20,139 of JAKPEO010000126.1, read as the reverse complement.
TGGCAGAAAAATTATTTTATGTTTATACTGCCGATAAATGGCGCGGACCTTATTCGTATTTTGATTTGTTTGCTCTTCCGAATATTTTATTAGATACATTTATAAATATTGCCGGCTCAAATGAAATACTGCAAATAAAAGATATTGTGTCAAATGAATTTCAAGATTTTACGCAATTCCAAAAAGGATATAATTATTGTCCGCGCTGCTGGCGATTAGGTGGCAGATTAATTGATTATAATTATGAATTTGCCGCAGTAAAAAAATGTAATAGATGCGGCGGTTATTTAGTATCAGACAAATCGCTTTTAAAAATTTTAAATCGCAAATTTGAAAAATTCGATGAGAACTTAATAAACGAAGCCAAAACTTATAAAAAATTCATTAATAAAAATTATAATCTAAAACCTAAATTAATAGACGGCACAGAACTATTGAATTGTCCGCAGTGTTCACAAAAAATGATGCGGACATTTATTAATTACACAGATTATATTGTGGTAGACAGATGCAATATTTGTCAAACAATATGGTTCGATAAAAACGAATTAGAATATTTACAAATATATTATGAAAATATTAACAACTATAATTAAAGCATTTCGCTATATTTCTTTTTTAGTACTTCATATATTTCTTTAATCGCATTTTCTAATCCGATTTGTTTAAGCGCTACGCATGCTACTAATCTTAATTCTATCGGCTCTATATCTGAAACAGCAATAGAATAAATTAACTCCATTATTTTTTTATTATCAATTTCATCTTTTACTTTATTATTTGCTTCGAGTAATTGTCCGAGCGCCCATATACATTTTTCTCGCACCGGCTGAATGCCGCTTTTTTTCAGCAAACTATACACTAATCCTTTTAATTCAAAAATTTTTCGTTCGCCGATAATATGTATTAATTCAGTCAAAATTTTTCTTGAATTAGAATAATTCAAAACAATTTTTTTTATTGCTTTTACTGATAAAACATAATCTTCATTTCTAATAATATTTAAAGTTGCAATAATTTTTTCTTCTTCTATCTCTTGCAATAAATCAAGTTCTATCAAAATACCGCTCAATACTTTTTCAAATTTTTTTGGATTAATCGGTTTAGTAAAATAAGAATATGCTCCAATTTTTTCGGCAAGATTAATTATCTCTTCGTCGCTCTTGCCTGACAGCATAATCACAGGTATATTTTTTATTTCTGGTTGTTCTTTTATTTTTTTTAACAAATCAATACCGCTGATATCAGGAAGCATCACATCTAAAATTATAATATCTGGAAAAATTTCCAAACTTTTTTTTAAGCCGATTTCGCCGTTTTCAGCGGAATAATAATCAGCATCGATTTTAGCAATAACTGCCGCAAGCAGTTTTTGCATAAATATCTGGTCGTCGATAACTAACACTTTTTTTTTAATCGCCATTTTTATAAGCCCTAATAATTTTTTTCAATGCTATATAATCGTCATAGCATTTTTTATGAATATTAATTATAAAATTATTAAGATAATTTTCAAGTTTTTTTAGTAAAATATTATTTAATTTTTCAATATCTAACTCGCAGCAATTTTTGAGATTTTTTTTTGCTTGTAATTCTTTATAAAATTGAATGAATTCCCCATCAAAATAATTAGTTTTTTTTTTAGTTTGTTCAACATTATTTTTTTTTATTATTTCGGCGCAATTTTTACATAAAATTTCAGTGTCGAAATTAAACATATAAAACCCGTCAGGAACAGCAGATTTGCAGTTTTGACAGGTTTCTAATTTCGGCAAATATCCTAATTCATCAAGCGTTAACATTTCATAACTTAAAATAGTTTTTAAATTTAAGATAGCATTATTTTTAATAAATTCCAATGTTTTATCAAAAAACGCAGTATTTTTCAATCTTTCAGCTAATACATAATTCAAAAAAATCGCAAAATAACTTAATGAATTAAGCGAGACAAAATCGCTGCGCAAATATTCAAAAGTATTGATAATATCAATATCAGTCAAAATAAAACCACTTTGTTCTCGTGAATTATAAATCATTCCTTTTGCTAATATAAAAGGCAATTGTAATTTTGTAAATCTGCTTTTCGGTTTGCCGAGCCCATTAGCAATTAGTTTTAATTTACCGTTTGTTCTACTAAAAACATTTATAAAATATTTAGTATCTTGTATTTTTTCAGCGGTCAGCGAAAAAAAAACGATTTTATAATAAGACATAAAACAAAATTAATGTTAATGTTTTGGCATTCTACAATTTATATGCGTATAAAAAACATTATGTTCAAATGACAAAGTATTTTTATATAATGAAGTATCATATATATAATGCCCGCAATTACAGCATAATTTGGGTTTTTTTTTGAATTTATTTTCAACTATTTCACGATGCAGCACAGAATTTTTCAAATCCAAATATAATTTACTTTGACTTTTGCATAATTTCAATCTATTTTCTAAATCAACTTTGACATAATTAACGCAAAAATTATTTAACAGCCGATAGCCCAAATTTTTGTCGCGGTCAATGATTTTCATAAAAAAATCAACATATTTCGGCAGCCCGAGTTTTTTTAGATGATTCATAAAATCATATTCTATTAAATTTTGTAATTCTCCTTCGATTTTACCGCGCAGCACAACGCAGCCGTCTTCTATTAATTTATCGCTTGAAAAATCAAACAGCATGCTTTGACACAAAAAAATACTGATTAGTTCATAGTCATTAGAAAAATAATTTATGATTTTTTTTACAGCAGAATAAACTGCCTCTTGAATATTAGCAAATGTCTCATTATATTTTTCTGGTGAGAGCTCAATGCTTTTATATTCTTCAATATCGTCGGACCAGCCGGCTATTACCATTCCGCCTACAAAATTACCGGAGCCGGCATCATCTATTAATAATTTTATTTTTTCTTTTGATTTTTTTTTCTTTGGTTTCTCAATTTTTGAATTTTCATTTTCACCTTTTACCATTAAAAATTAATTCCTTTCATCAAACATTAAATCTAAAATTTATTATGTCTCCATCATTAACAATATATTCTTTGCCTTCTAAATGCAATTTGCCAGCGGCTTTCAAATTTTGGATATTGCCTGAAACTGCAAAAAAATCAGGATAATGCATAATTTCCGCTCTAATAAATCCGCGCTCTATATCCGAATGAATTTTCCCAGCCGCCTTTAAAGCGCTCGTATTTTTTTTTATAGTCCACGCTTTTACTTCGTCCTGTCCGACAGTAAAAAACGAAATTAAATTCATCATTTTATAAACATTTCTGACAAAACGATTTGAGATCGGTTCTGATAATCCATATTCTTTTAAAAATTCTAATTTTTCTATTTCATCTGAAAATTGCGAAATTTCAAATTCGATTTTAGCGTTTAATCTCACCGCAGTCAAATCAAGCGTTCGGCAATATTCTTCGATTTTTGCAATATCTTGAGAAAAATCATTTGTATCATCTGAATTTATCAATACCATAATTTTATTTTGAGTTATAAATTTAAAACCGGACAGCGCATTAATTTCATCTTCTGAAAAATTCAATTGATATACAGGTTTATTATTCTGCAAATGCTCGAATGCTTTATTAATAGCATTAAATTCAAGATTTTTTTTATTTTCTTTTTTTAAACGCTCTATTCGTTTTTCCGCTGTCATTAGATCCAAAAAACACATTTCTTCAACTAAATTTTTTAAATCTAAAAACGGTTCAACTTTATCTTTAAAATACGGCGATTCATTATTTGAAAAAGCGCGAATCAATATAATAATTACTTCTGATTTATTGATATTTTCTAATGTTGAGCGAGTAAATATAGTATTATCTTTTAAATAATCAGAAACAGAAATATAATTATCAATCACATTAATTTCAGCGGGCGTGTATTTTTTAGGTTTATAAATATTTCGCAGATATTCAAGCCGCTCGTCAATGACTTTTATATTTCTAATATTTACGCTGTTTTTTTGAGTGTCTGTTGTTATTTGCCCAGAAATAGCATCAAAAAAAGTAGTTTTACCGCTAAGCGGATAGCCAATAATAATCGCTTTCATAATAAAAATTATTTTTTGTTATATGCTTGAAACTTTTCAGCTAAAACTTTTGAAACAATATTAACAATATTTTTGTTTTTTTGATTGATAGTATTTTCTACTGCTTTTTTTAATTGTCTCCCCGGTTTAAATACAGGCACTTTTTCTGGCGGTAATTCCACCTTTTCTAATGTTTTAGGATTATGTCTAATTCTTTGTTTTTTTTCTTTAATATAAAATCTGCCAAAATTTCTAAATTCTATTCTATTACCTTGTTTTAATTCATCTATAATAACATCAAATAATTTATTAACCACATCTGTTATAGTGGCTGGCGATTCATTTTGCATTTTTTCACAAATCATTTCAATCAAATCTTGACGAGTAATATTCATAAAATTTCAGTTCACCTTCTTTATACTTCTTAAAATGTAGAAAACGCTCTAAAAATGCGCAATTATTATTATATAATTAAACGCGATATCAAAGCATTTTCTACATTTTCAAAAATTATATATTATTTTGCTTTGCGTTTTTTAGACAATTCGCGCCATACATCTTCTGAACGTATAGGCATTCTCAATAATTCAATACCGAGCGCATTTTTCAAAGCATTGCCTATTGCCGGCGCAACGCTAATCATCGAATGTTCGCCGATACCGCGCGCGCCGTAAGGTCCGTCCAACTGCGGTGTCTCTACAAAAAATACTTCCATTTTTTCCGGTATATCTTTGGCAGTTGGAATTTTATTATCAGTAAACGACGGATTCATTAATTGCCCTTTACTATTGTAAATATAGCCCTCGCATATTGCAGTGCCTAATCCCTGAATAAATCCGCCGACGCATTGTCCGCGCGCAGCTGCGGCATTAATGACCTTGCCTGCATCAAATGCTGAAGCGCTGTGTATTACTGAAAATTCTCCTGTTTCAGGATCAATTTCTATCACCACGCCGTGCGCGCCATAAGTCCAATCAAGCGCTGGATTGCCTTGCCCTGTTTCTTTATCTAAATTAGTCAAGCCGCAAGCAGTGTATCTGCCCACTCCTACTAATGGTCCGCCGATGCCATTGCCATTTGAATATGCATAACCAACAGCCATTTCGCGGTATCTTACAAATTTATGCGGATCGTGAACAATATAGACCTTTTCGTCATTATGCCTCAAATCGCAAGGATTCGCACGCAATATCTGCGCAGCCATATCATACATTTTTTCGAGCATATCTTTACACGCTAAAATTGCCGCATTTCCAGAAAGCATCAGCCCTTTTGAAGCGACTGTCTGCCAATCATACGGATCGCGATCCGTATCGCATTCAAAAGCAATTTTTACTTTTTCAAACGGTATTCTCAATTGTTCTGCTATAATTTGAGCGATTGATGTATATGTGCCTGCGCCGTAATCTGTCAACGCTAAATTTGCAATTACGCTGCCGTCTTCGTTCATTTTAATAATTACAACAGTGCCGGTAAACGGCGGCATTGCAGGCGCTTTATGCAAAGCGCATACAGCTTTACTAATAATTGTTTTATTTTGCTTTTCGCGTTTTTCTTCTTCTTTTGTTTTGACGCCATAATTTATCGCTTTTGCGACTGTTTCTAAACATTTACTAACATTTCCGCTATTTTCGTGTATCAATTCTCCTGTAATCGTGCGGCTGCCGGGTTTAAGCGTATTTATCAATCTAAATTTCAGCGGATCTATTTTTAATTTATCCGCAATATAATCCATATGTCTTTCTAATCCCCAAAAAAATTCAACATGTCCAAATCCGCGATACGCAGTGCCATAAACCTTATTGGTATAAATCGTATAAGCGTCAAGCCACGCATTTGGTATTTCATATGGACCAGCAGCAGAATAACCTGAAGCGCGCGTTACATTCACTGCATAATCAGCATAAGCGCCAGAATCCCAAAACATCTCCATTCTTTGCGCTATAATTTTTCCGTCTTTTTTTACGCCGGTTTTTATTTTATAAACTAACGCGCTGCGGCAAGCCAATAAATTAAATTCTTCTTCGCGAGTCGCTTGAAGTTTTACAGGTTTGCCTCCGGCTTTTTTTGATAAACACGCAACAAGCGGCTCTAACGCTATTCCGGCTTTACCGCCGAACCCGCCGCCGACATACGGCACTATTACGCGCACATTTTTATGTGATATGCCAAAGGAATAGCAAAATAAATTTCTAACAGTGAACGGAGACTGCGCCGACGACCATATAGTAATCTTATCGCCAGCTTGCCACTGCGCTATTGACACATGAGTTTCCATCGGCACATGCTGAACTGACGGATTTGAATATTCTCGTTCAAATATATAATCCGCTTCTTTAAAGCCCTTTTCAATATCGCCTTTTCGCAATTTAGTATGATTCGCTATGTTTGTGCCAGGCACAGGCGTAAACGCAGCTTCAACATAACTATATTTTCCTAAATCAGGATGCACCAACGGCGCATCTGTCTGTATTGCTTTTAACGGATCTAATACCGGCTCTAATTCTTCATATTCCACTTCAATTAAATCAACTGCGGCTTTTGCTATTTCTTCCGTATCAGCTGCGACTGCCGCTACCGCCTCGCCTTGATGACGCACTATATCTTTCGCTAATATATATTTATCTACTATATACAAACCTACGCGATAATTCAAATCTGCGCCTGTTAATATTGCGCGCACGCCCGGTAATTTTTCCGCTCTTGATGTATCTATTTTTTTTATACGCGCAGAAGCAAACGGACTCGCTTTTACTTTCGCGTGAAGCATTCCGTGCAAAAACATATCTGACACATACAAAGCATCGCCAGTTGCTTTTTCTATGCCGTCTATTCTTTTTAAACCTTTACCGACATATTTTAATTCTTTTGGATCAATATTTTCAAACACGGTTTATCACCTCTTTAATATTCTTTTTAATTCTATCTTTTTTTGGATTTTTTAGGTTTCAATTGTTCCGCCGCATCTTCAATCGCTTCGATTATTTGTAAATAGCCAGTGCATCTGCAAAAATTTCCTTCTATGGCTTCCTGTATATCTTCTCGTTTAGGATTAGGATTGCGTTGTAATAACGAATGCGCAGATATAATCATTCCCGGCGTGCAGAATCCGCATTGTATAGCATGATGGCGCTCAAATGCTTCTTGAAGCGGCGAGAGTTTTCCATCTTGCGCGATACCTTCTATTGTAATTACTTCTTTGCCGTCTATTTCAACAGCCAGCACTAAACAAGCATTTACCGGCTTGCTATTCAACAGCACTGTGCAAGCGCCGCATTCGCCAGCGCCGCATCCTTCTTTTGTGCCGGTCAGCGAAATATCTTCTCTTAAAAAACGCAATAATGTTTTGTGTTCTTCTACTTCTCGCGTATATTTTTGACCATTCACTGTGAATGTTATTGTTTTCATTAGTGCCTCCCTTCTCCTATTTTATTAATTGTTCGTATAATCTTTTTATATAAACGCCAATCATATGCAATCTATAATCTTTTGATGAACGAATATCGTCAATCGGCTTAACTGTTTTTAATGCGACATTTATAATTTCGTCAACTTTCGTATTTTTAGAAAAATCCGGCAATATTACAGGCGTCGGTGCGGCTGAAGCAATTGCTACTCTGATAATATTTTTTTTAATAACAGCCATCGCTACGCTAACCAGCGATAAATCGTGCCCTTTGATTCTTTTTAATTTCATATATGCGCCTTTTGCTTCAGCTGATGCTGGCGGCACTATAATTTTGCTGACAAATTCATTCGGCGCTAATTTTACTTTTTTTACGCCTTCAAAAAAATCTTTGAGCGCTATTGTTTTTTCGCCGCTTGACGATTTTATTAAAACTTGCGCATCAAGACACAATAATCCCGGCGCGGTATCAGCGCAAGGCGAGGCATTAACTATATTTCCAACGATAGTTGCGCGATTACGCAAAGGATATGACGCGATTGTTTCTGCGCATTCACAAAGCAAATGATATTTTTTTTGCGCAGTGCTATCTTCAATTAATTGACTGCAAGTAACAGCCGCACCTATTGACAAACCTTTTTGTTTTGAAAACGATAGTTCATTTAATTCTGGAATATTTTTAATATCTACAATATAATCGTATTTTTTCAAGCCAGCCCTAATATCAACAATCAAATCCGTGCCGCCTGCCAAAATTTTACATTTTGCACCGTAGCGATTTAGAAGTTCACATAATTCTATCACACTCGCCGGTCTGTGATATGTAAAACCAAACTGCATATCAGCCCTCCTAAATTTTATTTTTTTTTATTTTAATTATTAATTGCTTTAAAGTCAATAAGTTATTATTTTTTTTTGATTAAAAAATTAATTTTTTCTATTTTTTAAATCGTCTAATATCATTTTATACAATTCAGTTTTGACTTCATCTTTTAGACATTCGCCATACAAATAAATCAAATTTTTCAAAACATCAGGATTTTTAGGTGATAACTTAAAAGCGCGCACTAATATTTGTTCAGCATTTTTATAATCATTCAAGCCAATATAAGACAACGCCATAAAATTTATAATTTCAATATCATCTGGCTTTTGTTCGAGCGAAGTTTTCAATTCCAGCAACGCTATCTGATATTCGCCGCGATTATAAAATATTTTTGCGGCATTTACTCGCGCTTTATAATTCCAAAAATTATATCTTATCGCTTGTTTGAAATTTTCAAACGCATTAATTTCATTTTTCTCTTCTAAATCAATTATTCCTAAATAATTATAATAATTTGATTTTAAAAGATTATTTTTGATATTTTCTACTTTTACAAGTTTTATAATATCCTTTGCTTTTGCGATTTCATTATTAATAAGATAAATTTCAGTTAACAGCAACTCCGGCGAATAATTATTAGTATCAGAATTTAACGCTGTTTTTAAAATTTTCTCAGATTCGCTGAATTGATTTTGTTCTTTATACAACAACGCTAAATTAACCTTTACTTCATATAAATTTTGATTGATTTTTAGCGCCTGATTATAATACTCAATAGCTGAATCAATTTGATTATCTTTATATTTCAAAAATCCCAAATTAAAATAAATTTCCGCTTCGTTAGTTAAATATTCTTTTGCTTTTAAAGCATAGTCTTCGGCTTTTGGATAATTTTCTTCTTTGAGATAAATAGAAGATAAAACTTTGTATGTATTGCCTAAATTTTTTTTTCTGACACTGACATTTTTATCTGGCAATTCCACAGCAACTTCAAGAGAGCGCGCTGCATTGAGCCAATCTTTTTCGATGAAATCAACGTCGATACTTCTTTTGATGGCAATGCCATATAGCGCATCAGCAAGCCCCAAATACGCTTTGGTATTTTTTTTATCGCGCAATATCACCTTTTGATAATATTTAGCAGCAGAATGATAATCTTCAGATTCTTCGAACATCTGCGCTTTTTTAAAATCTTTGTAAGCGCAGTTCGATATTAAAAATAAAATTGAAATGCAAATTATTAATTTTTTTTTTTTCACTATTTTTTATCATTTCGATTTTTCGAGTTTTCAAAAAATCGAAATAAATTATTTTATTTATTTTTAGTTTTCTCTTCTTTTTCGGCAGTAGCCATTAATGCGCCTGCATATTTATTTAATATTATCTCGTCAAATTGCTTCCATTTTATTTCACCGTTTTCATCATAAAATGTGCAAAAATCTGTTTCTTCACGAACTTTATAACTTAAATTTCTAATGCCTATTTCTATATTAGTAAACATCTTTTCACGAGCAAAGATAAAGCCCTTCTTGTTTTCGCGTAATTTCAATTGCAATTTTTGTAATTGAGTGTTTAGTTCTTTTACTTCTAATGATATTTTCTGATATTTATCAGTCAATTTTTTAAGCATATCTTTTTTTTCTTTATCTACATTTTGCTCGCCAACTGTTTTTATTTCATTTATCAATCTCTGCAAATTCAAACGAGTCTGGACATATTCTTCTTTTAAATATGTTGTTTTTTCCAATGTTTTATCTAATTCTGCTTTAATAAAAGGATCAAATCCAACTTCTAATTGGGTTAAAGTCGCTACTTTCGACCCGATATTTTTCGCTGCTATAACAGTGCCTGCGCGATATTTACCGCCAACAATAAGACCTTTTTTACCTTTCAATACTATAATATGTTCTTTTGCTATTACATTTGAATGCATTATCGAATCTGTTACAACTAAACTACTTTCGGTCTCTATGTTAGCTTGTTCAACAAATTTTGCATAAACATTTCCTTTGGCTTTTATTGTGCCTGTCCCTTTGCCTTGAATTCCAGACTTTATTGTTATACTGCCTTCTGCTACTAATTCCGCAGCTTCAACTGCATTCACAATTATATCGCCAGTAGCTTCAACTCTAAATCCATCTTTTACTGTGCCTTTGACTATTACAGTGCCTAATGATGTTATATTGCCTGTGTTATAATCAACATCGCCATTTATCTGATAAACATTTTCGACTTTGATGACATTATTTTCAAACATCACCCAGCCCTCAATTTCAGAGAAAAATTTCAAGCCGTCTTCTGATACCCTGACATTTTTCCCTGCTTTTATTGGCACTTCTGACATTGGCGGCGGAGGTATAGGCGCGCCATAAACATCTATGCCTTCTACTCCAGGCTTACCTTTATTTATTACTGCTAATAAATGTCCTTCAATAACATTTACAATTGATGTTATTGATTTAAAATCTATTTGTTCGTCGCCTATATTTTGTTTGCCTGTTGATGTTTCAAATTTTAATTCTACTGTCGGATTCACAGGCGGCTGCATAGGTTTACCTTGTGCAACTACGACTTTATATTCGCGGCTGTTTTGTTTTTTATAGGATTCTTCTACTTCTTTCAAATCAAAATTTTTGATATTTTTAGTTGATAATTCTGTTTCAATTTCACTAATTTTCGGATATATCCCGCCTTTTTTTGGAGGCGTTATTACTACATAAGCAGTTAATTTATCAGGCGAAACTTCAATTGTAAATTTGCCATCTAATTCTGGTTCAGGCTGACGCGGACCGATAATATATTGCTCTCCGTCCGCTTTGCTTACTATTTCAGCGATTTTTTTCTTTTCTATATCTCGCATATATTTTTTGCTTTCTAAATACGCTTCTACTTCTTCGCGCTCTACTGTCTTACCAGTGCCTTTTGGCGCAATCACTCGCAATTTCAAGCCCTCAATTGTATTTTGCACTTCAAATCTGCCGTCAACTGGTTTTTCAGTAACAGCCATTACCTTCTTTTCTTTTTTCTTCGAGACTTCAAGTATAAAATCTTTTTTACCGATGCCTAAAATGCCTTTTGAGCCTTCTTGTAAAACTCTGTATTCTAATTCTTCTATAGGCAAGCCAAGCGTCTTTGACGCCTTTGCTAAACATTCTTCTATTGTAGCGCCAGAAGCTGATACTTTTTCAACCTGCACTAATTGCATTGCCTTTCTTCGCACTAATGCCGGATTTTCATTCGGCTTGACTTCAAAAAACGCTACTTTTACAGAAGTGTCTGTTTTATTGATTGTTATACTGATTAAGCGCTTTGCTTCTATCTCCAAAAAATTTTCAGCCATATCCTGCGCTTGTTCTAATGTGCTCGCTTCTAATACAGCGCTTCGCCTAATTTTATTATAATCTACTATTGAAAGCGTAGCCATATCTTGTTTTATCGGTTCATTAAAATTCAACTCTATTTTTTTGCGCTGAACTTTGTCTTGAAATATCTTGTTATCTTTTAAAACAAAACTTACTTTGTGTATTTCTTTTTGAACATTATACAATTGTTTGTTTATTTCTATATTTACGCCGGGATAGACCTTCTCTTCAATATTAACAGTTGAATTAATTCTATTCTGAATTTTTGATTCTATATTTTTTATAGTGTCATTTAATTTTTTTTCTTCTTCACGATATTTTGCCTTTTCATTTTTAAGATTTTCTAAATCTGCGTTTTCGGCGTCAGTTAAACCTTCATTGGTTTTTTTTACAACATATCCGCTAATTTTTGTGTCCATTTCAACTGACCGCTTTTTGATGAATTCTATGCGTTTCTGCGCTTCTTCTAATTCATCGCGTTCATCTCCTAATAATCCAGCAGTTATATTGGTAGTTGTAAAATTTTCAGAGCCCAATACTTTACAATTTACAAATTCGCCAACTGTATAATTTCCGCCGACTATTATTTGTTTGCGCCCGACCATTTCTATCGCGTTATTTGCCGATATTTTACTATTCAAAATTGATTCTTCTACAATTAGATTTTCGCCTGCGCGAACATCGGCATTTTCAATAAATCTTGCAAATATAGATAATCGCGCTATTATCTTGGCTTTGCCGTGACCTGTTATTCCATTTAAAAAATAAATATTACCTTCGGCATATATATCTACATCGCCTATATTCTGCGCCACATACACATCGCCTTTTGACCGTATTTTTACGCCGTCAGCGACTTTGCTTTTTATATAAACAGATTTTTCATAATTTAATTGCCCAACGCCGGGCGGTATTTCAGCGTCAATAATATCCATTTCTTCAACAGTTAAATTTCTGCCGCGCCACGAAATTATTCCTTTTGTCATTGAATACATTCTCGAAAAATCTTCTGTGATGCTTACATTTTTTCCCGAATAATACAAAACTTTATCATCTTTCGTTTTGTTTTGATATAACAGCAATTGCCCGGGAAATACAAATTCTAAATTCTGCAATTTTTGAAATATTTCAGCGGGCGAACCGGCTAAAACATTATGACTTAAACAATATATTACAGTTTCGCCTGTTTTTTTGGACTTTTCAGAATCTTTCTTTTTTTCTTCTTGCTGCTGAGATTGTTTGACCTCTTTTTTCTTGCCGGTCAAATCTTGAAGTTCTTTATCTAAATTTTGAAAGACCGCGTCTAATTCGTCAAAATTTAACGATTTATCATTTTCTATAGCCAAAATTCACACTCCTAAATAACTAAAAATTAAATTTCATCTTTTGACGAAAATATCTGAAATATTTTATTTAATCGCGTTATATTGAATATTTGTATAATTTCATTATTACTTGACGGAATAATCAAATCAACAGTGCCGCCTTTTTGTTTTGCTGTCTTTAATGCTGAAATTAATATGCCGATACCAGAACTGCATATTAATTTGGTTTCTGAAAAATCTACTATTACTCTATCGCTTGTCTTTACTGCATCTTCTAATTTTTTTTTGAATAACTCAATCTCATCTGTTGTTATAGATGGAACCGCTTTAATAATATTATTCGCCATTTTTTCCTCCTATTTTTTTAAATATTTTATTAATTCTATTCTTCTGCCATTCAAATAATAATTTACTTTATCTATATACATTTTAGTCAAAAATATTCCACGCCCGCTGTCTCTCAATATATATTCTGCTTCAGTGGGATCCGGCAAATTATTATAATCAAACCCAGCGCCCTCGTCTGTAATAATAATAGTAACTTTCTCGCTGTCAATAAAAAAATTAATATCTACTTTTTTATTTTTATCGCGTTTGTTTCCGTGCAATATTGCATTCATCAGCATTTCATTTATCGCTAAAACTATACTGTTTATCTCCTCGCGCACATTAGGTCGAATAGCCAAAATTATATCTGCAATATTATTACTCACTGCGCCTACATAATTTTCATCGCTCTCAATAGATACGCGATAATTAAGAGTTGATGTATTGGCAATCTTCAAACGATTTAAAATTGAGCCGCGCCATAATTTTATCTTTTGAATTTCCAAGCCTAATTCTTCTATTTCAAATGGTTGAACAAAAAACGCTACAATACCATTTTTCAGTATTTTTTTTAAAACATCTTGATTGAATTCTCTCATTATCACAATCGTCGGCATATATAAAAAATTTGTATTGATAATTTTCAATAATCCGAATTCTGTTTCATAACTCCGTTCATCTGCATAATTTTCTATTCCTAATATAACTAAATCAATGCATTCATTCATCAATATATTAATCGCTTCTGAAATAGTGCTTGTGGCAAAAGGAATAGCATTATTCTGTAATATATAACTCGAAATAAAATTTAATAAACTATTTGTCGGTGAATAAATCAATATATTTTTGCCTGTTATATCCATAGATTTTTCACTTTGCTAAATTTACTATTTCTTTGCCTATCTCCCATACTGGCAAAATTTTATCCGCTAAATTTTCTTTTACAACTACTCCGGGCATACCGAAAACAACAGCGCTTTCTTCTGATTCCGCTATTACAAAACTACCTTGTTTCTTTAATTCGCGAATCCCTAGTAAGCCGTCATTGCCCATACCTGTCATAATAACGCACAAAATATTTTCCGGTTTCACTACTTGCATAGCATTAAATATCATATCATTCACTGCTGGCTTAAATAAATCCTCTGCTTTGGGCATTATATGTTTTATTACTATTTCATTATTCTGGCGCATAAATCCTATTTGATAACCTGCTTGCGCTATAAGCGCGCGGCCCGGCTTTACTATATCGCCCTGTTCGGATTCTTTGACCTCTAATTTTGATATTGCATCTAATCGCTCTGCTAATGATTTTGTAAAGCCCTTAGGCATATGCTGCACAACCACAATCGGAAATGGCAAATTTTCCTGAAAACATTCAAATACTTTCTGCAATGCTGGCGGTCCGCCTGTCGATGTGCCAATCAGACATAATTCAATTTTTTTGCTCGGTTTTAATAATGACTTTATCGGCTGCGCTGGCGCTTTTGATATCTCTGGTTTTATTGGCTCTACTTTGGGCTTGTCTGATAATTGAAGTTTTTTTAGATTTTCTGCAACTTTCTGTACATCTACACCGGCTGCAGCGCGAATATGCTGACGAAAACGCTCGCGCAAATTTTCAAGTTTATCTAATTCATATTTCGTCGGCTTTAATAAAAAATCTACCGCGCCTAAATTTAATGCCTGTAAAGTTACATCCGCGCCTTCACGAGTAAGCGAACTGAACATTATCACTGATGCGCGCTTCGGATTCTTCATATACTCTTTTAAAAATTCTAAGCCGTTCATATTCGGCATTTCAACATCCAGCATTATCACATCAGGCAAATATAATTTTACTTTTTCTAATGCATCTAATCCGTCGCGCGCAACTCCGCAAATAGTTATATCTTCGCATTCTATTATATTTTTTAGCGCTACTCTTATAAACGCTGAATCGTCAACAAGCATCACTCTGATTTTTTTCATATTATTATCGATTCCTTTCTTTTTTATTTTTTTATATAACCCAATCCATTTTTGAATTGTTTTAATTCAAACGCAACAGAAAACTTAAATAATGACTCCGAATGCCCTAAAAATAAAACGCCGTTTTGTTTTAAACATTTATGCAAACTATCCACTACCTTTTTTTTAATTGCATCTTCAAAATAAATCAAGACATTTCTGCAAAATATAACATCTATATTGGTATATTTTGAATATGCGAATGTATCAAGTAAATTAAATCTTTCAAATTTCACCATTTTTTTGATGCTGTCATTAATTCTGTATTTCAAACCGTCTTTGATAAAATATTTATTCAAATACATTTGATTGGCGCTGCGAAACGAAAATTGAGAATACACTCCATATTTAGCTTGCTCTAATACTCGCAGCGATATATCCGTAGCTATTATTTCTATATTCAACCCCATTTTATCAAAATTCTTTTCACATAATTCCATCGCTATTGTATATGGCTCTTCGCCAGACGATGAAGCAGCAGACCAAATTTTTATCGAGCGTTTATTAGTTTTTAAAAGTTCCGGAATAATTTCATCTACTAAAATTTTTATCTGACCGGTTTCTCGAAAAAAATATGTTTCATTAGTAGTCAATATATCAATAATTGCATCATATTCTGCATTTTTTTTTGAATCATATTTTAAATAATAATAGTATTCTTTGAATGTCCGAAAATTCAACGCTTTTAACCGCACGCTTAATCTGCTTTCCAACAAAAACTTTTTTGAACTATCATAATACAACCCGCAGAATTCATTGATTAATGAACTCAATAATTTAAACTCTTCATCAGTCATCAAAATTTTATTCTGCTCAATCAAATTACTCATTTTTTTTCCTTAGCTTTTCACATTTTTATTTTTTTAAGATATTCAATACTTCCTGCGCAATCTTCTGAATGTTTTTATCCGGATATGCCAATGGATACAAGGTATTTATAAACTTTTTACGATTTAATTTACCCATACATACAATTATTTCATATTTTAAAGTCGGCGAATTTGTATTATTCAAAAGATAAATCAATTTATCATCGTAAATAGTAGTTTTAGAATTTTCAATTAGATGAATAACAAGTAGTTGCAAAAATTCATTCAAACTCCAGAATTTTTCGAGCACTTTTAAAATGTATTCTTCTTCAAAATTCAATAATGCGTCAAAACATTCAGTATATAATTCTTCATTTTTTGAAGTTTCTAATAAAAATTCAAATGTCCGAAGCGTCCGCAATTTTCCCATTGTTCTACATATTTGTTTTTTGATAATTATATCGCTGTCTGGATTAGCAAAAATATCAAATAATAACTCTAAATATTGCGGCTGATTTTTACCAAATGTCCCTATTGCTTCAATTACCGCATTTTTTATGCGCCAATCTTCTGATTTTATTAAATCATTAATTCTATTAGAAAATTCAATAATATTCAATTTTTCACAATATTTGATTATTTCAATACGCACATCAATATCTTCATCGTCCAATAAATTTAAGATTTTAGAAAATTCAATTTTATAATTTATTTTCGCAAGTATATCTAATACCGCAATTTTTATTAACCCAGCAGGATAATCTAATAATGAAATTATTTTATCTTTAATTGTTTCATCAGCGTATTTTTTTAATGTCCGCAAAGCAAAGTATTTTATCCACATATCTTCATCTTTCAATAATTTTAATAGATATGGCACAACGCTTTTATCATTAAGTCGCTCAAATGTTTCAACAACCGCTTCTTTTATCCTTGCATCCGGTTCATTTATAAATTTCACTATTAAATCTATGCCTTCTTTTTTATTCAGATAATTTAATGCCTGAATATATGCTAATTTCACTTCAGCATTTTCAAAATTAGAGACATATTTTAAAATTTCTATTGCGTTCGAATCTCCAATAAATCCTAAAATTTTTATACAGCTGATTTTTAATTTTAAATCTTCAGAATTTATATTTTTTGCACAAAATTCAACAATCGCTTTGCTGCCTATCAAACTTAATGCGCCGATACTCGCTAATCTGATATTATCATCTTCTTCATTTAATAATTTTTCTAATTTTTCTACCGAACATTCCGCTTGAAGCCAACCTAATGATGATATTATAACATCATAATATCCGCGTTCGTTTTCATTATCCAGCATCTTCATTAATAACTCTATTTCTCGCGAGTTCCCTATTAATCCTATAATTTGTATTATCGCTTTTCTAATTTCATAATTGTCTGTCTTATTAATTTCATTATACAAATCATCTAATACTCTATCGCCTAATCGTATAAATAAATCCTTGATTTTTTCTGTATAATCTTCATTTGCTAATAATTCCATTAATTCTTTTGTTAATTTTAATTCGTCTATCCACGATAATATCAATAATACGCTGTTTCGCAATTCTATATTATCATTTTTTAATAACTCCAATAATTTATCATATCGTTCTTTTTTCTTAAAAAACTGCTTGCATATTTCTTTTATTAAAACCGCATAACTTTGATTATTTATATGCTTAGAATATATTTTGCCAATAGCAATTACTACTCTTACATTTGTATCGTCATCGCTATTAAAATATTCAATAATTGTATTTATCGATATTTCTGCACCTATATTTCCTAATGCATCTATACAAACAGACCTCAATAATTCATCTTCTAATAAACTCATAATTACAACGCAAGCGCGAAGCGACCCTATTTTTCCTAATGCTTCGATAATTACTATTTTCAAATACATATCTTCTTTTTCAAGCAATTCCAATAAATAATCTATTGCTTCTTCATTGCCAATATAGCCCAATGCCTCTATTATCGCATAACGGACATTCATACTATCTTCAACTTTTAGTCTTTCTATTAATGACTTAACGCCCTTAGCCGAACGCATAAAGCCCAATACATTCGCTGATAAAATACGCGCATCTTCATCATCATCTTTCAATAACGGCAATAAATATGGAATGGCTCTATCACCGTAATATACCATTGCATCAATAGCAGTCGAATGAACTTCTACATTTGAATCTTTTATTAATTTTTGAAGAAGCGGCAGACAACTATCGTCATCTATTTTTTTATATGCTTCCACTATGCTTTTGCGAATACGCCAATTTTCAGAATTTACTAATTCCGCTATCTTAGGCACAGCCTTTTTTAAACGCAATTCGCCTAATAACTCTATCGCTTGTCTGCGTGTCTCTTCATCTGCAGAATTCAAACTTTCTATTAATATATCTTCTTCTCTTTCGCTCATTTTTTTATTAGTTCCTAATAAATTTAAAATATTGTCATTCTGTTATTTTTTCTAATTCTTCTTCTGACAGCAGTTTTTCGATATTTAACAAAATTATCAGGCGATTTCCTAATTTCGCTATGCCCGTAATATAATTTTGTGAAATACCCGATACTATCGCT
The DNA here is from genome assembly GCA_029551925.1 of bacterium. Lineage (GTDB taxonomy): Bacteria > JAGOBX01 > JAGOBX01 > JAGOBX01 > JAGOBX01 > JAKPEO01. The sequence goes on along the minus strand of JAKPEO010000126.1, from coordinate 1,441 downwards.
GTCGCTGAATCTATTTGATTTTCAGGTATCATTATAACTTCATTCACTTTGTCTATTTGAAAACCAATAGTCTTTTTATGAATATCAACTACAATAAATCGTACATCTTTGGGATTTTCTTTGCTTACTATTTTAAATTTTTTCTTTAAATCTACTATAGGCACAATATTACCGCGCAAATTTACTACGCCTTTCACAAAATCTAATGACAGCGGCACTTTCGTTACTTGCGTAGTTTTTATAATTTCTATAACAAGCATAATATCTATTGCATACTCTTCTTTGCCAATATTAAATGTCACTACTTGAATATTTCTCACTTCTTCTTTATCTGTATTTTTTTCTTGGTCCCTATACGATTTTTTTAATAAATCCATAAAAATATCACCTCATTGCTTTATATTACTTTTTTACGAGAATTTGCTATTATTGTGGCAACATCTATAATCAATACAACTTTACCATCGCCAAGTATCGTCGCGCCTGCTATGCCCGGAGTATTGACAATCTTGTGATTTAATGATTTTATTACTATTTCCTGCTGCCCTAACAATTCATCTACTATTAATGCAAATTTTTCTTCCGCTAAACCAATGACTACCACAAATAATTTATTTTTCTTTGCAGTATTTTCTTCTTCTGAAATGTCAAATACTTTATTTAATCGTATAACAGATAAAACGCTGTCTCGCAATTTTATAACTTCATATTTACCTTCAATTGAACCAATATCGCTCGCTGAAATTTTCACGCTTTCTATAACAGAAGCGAGCGGCACTGCAAATATCTGATCTGCCACCTTCACTAACAGAGAATTTATAATCGCAAGTGTCAGCGGCAATTTAATAATAAATTTCGTACCTTCATTTACTTTTGTATTAATATCTACTATGCCATTAATTTTCGATATATTCGATTTTACTACATCCATCCCCACGCCGCGGCCGGATATATCTGTCACTTTCTCAGCTGTAGAAAATCCGGCTTTAAATATGAATTTTACAATTTCATTATCAGGCATATTTTTTAATTCATCTTCCGTCGCCAACCCTTTTTCTATTGCTTTTCTTTTGATTACTTCTGGATTTATACCAGCGCCGTCATCTTCTATTTCTATTATTATATGATTTCCTTCATGAAAAGCATTTAATATTAAATTACCAGTTTCATTTTTTCCTGCTGCTCTGCGCTTTTCCGGCTCTTCTATTCCGTGGTCAACTGCATTTCTTATTAAATGCACCATCGGATCGCCGATTTCTTCTATTACTGTTTTATCTAATTCTGTTTCTTCTCCTTTTATTATTAGATTCACTTTTTTACCACGATTCTTTGCTATATCGCGCACCACTCGCGGAAAACGATTGAATACAGTGCCTATTGGCACCATTCTTGTTTTCATTACCGCTTCCTGTAAATCATTTGTTACTCTACCTAATTGCTC
>JAKPEO010000087.1 GCA_029551925.1 bacterium | reverse complement strand
GAGAATAGGTAGTCCAATAATTGAAATTTTTATGTATTGATTTTTTTTAATACAGGATTAGGGTTTAATATTTTAATAAATTTATAATAGAACCTATATAAAAATATTTGTGCATTTGTGCAAGTATGACACTAAAAATATAATAAAAATATAACTTATGGCGAAAAGAAAGAAAGATTATATATTAAAAATTGGTATTATGAAAAGGATGGCATTTTAAAAGCGCAGAATATTTTACATATTTTTTTTGAAGAAACTGATAAGATATCAAAAAAATATTTTGAATTATATAAAATTCCGTATATAAATTTTTATTCAATTTTGACCAAAAGCAAAGAAAGTTGGAATGCCAAATTTCAAACGATTTTTTTAAAAACTTATTGTTTTTTTAAAGATATTATTAATAATAAAGATATTTATTTAATATTTACTTTTTTAAACGATATTAAGCATTTAAATAGATTAGTCAATCAAATACAGAGATTAGAAAATGCTAAAGTTGCAATTATATACTATGATTATTTATTTAGAAAAGATGTAAGTTTAGCGTTATCGTTGTGCGGTATTAAAACAGTGGCTGCGCAAGAACGAGGGTTAATTACTTCAACAATACTTTCTTTTTATAATTTTGATTATTATTATATTTGGGGACAAGCGTTTGAGAATATTATAAAAAAATATACGCTATCAAATGTTTCAAATTATATAATTAGCGGTTATATAAAATCTGATTTCACAATAAATACCGATAAAAATTATTTAAAATATCAAACATTGCAAGAAAAATATTTTGTTATATTAGCGTTAGATTTTCATTCAGAGATCGGCTCGCCATTAAATAAATTTAATAAACAATTTTATAATCTATTAATAAAAATTGCCGAAAAATTTTCGAATGCGTATATAATCATTAAAGGAAAGAATGCAAGATTTTTGGAACTGGATGAATTTGCTGATATAACAAAAAAAATAAATGAACTTCCGAATTTAGCGGTAGAAACATTATTGAAGAAATATAAAAGCGATATTATTTTGAAAAATGTCGATCTTGTTTTAGCGTGTATCACGAGTTTGGCAGAGCAAGCGATTGCATTAGGAATAAAAACAATTTTTTATAATCCGCCAGAATTAAACTATCCGCCAAAAGAAATTGATGAATATGCTAAATATGAAATTGTTGCTAATAACGACGAACAAACGATAGCAATGATAGATAAAATTATTAATAGAAAAGAATATATTGCTGATATTAAATTTGCTGAATTGCGTAATAATTATTTTTTTAGACAAAATAACGGCAAAATAGAAATAACGATAAAAAATCACATAAAAAAATTAGTATTAGAAAATAAGGAAGTATAAAAAAATGAAAGAAAATGATATAAGACCAAATGAATTGCGAAAAGAATTAGATAAATTACAAACTAACGATATAAAAAAAATTTTGAAATATAAAAAAAAATTTTTAGAAGTTAATTGTCCAGCTTGCGCTAATGGACAAAGAGATTATTGTTTTAGAAAAAAAGGATTTGATTTTGTAAGATGTAAAAAATGCGATACTTTATTTGTCTCACCAAGACCGACAGAAGATATTTTAAATAATTATTATTGTTTATCAGAACATATAAAATTTTTTAATGATAAAATTTATAAACTGTCTGAAGAAGCCAGAAAAAATAATATTTTTAAACCACGAGTAAAAAAAGTAATAGAATTTTGCGATAAATTTAAAGTTAATAATAATACTATTATTGACATCGGAGCAGGGTTTGGCTCATTTGGTGAACTTATGCGGAAAGCTAAAAAATTCGAGAAAGTAATTGTTGTTGAACCATCGAAATATTTAGCAGAAACTTGTAGAAAAAAGAAATTATGTACTATTGAAAGATCTATTGAAAAAGTTAGAGATATTAAAGCAAATGTAATAACTTGTTTTGAATTAATCGAACATCTATTTGAACCAAAAAAATTTTTAGATAGTTGTTATAATATTTTAGATAAAAATGGTTTATTAATATTAACAACAGTTAATATTGAAGGATTTGATTTATTAGTATTAAAAAAAAAATCGGATAATGTTTTAGCGCCTAATCATTTGAATTATTTTAATATTGATTCTTTAGAAATGTTATTAACTAAATGCAAATTTAAGATTTTACAAATTGAAACGCCCAGGGAAATTAGATGTTGATATTGTGTATAATAAAATTAAAACTGGTGTTTATAAAATAAAAAATAATCCATTTTTTGAGTTATTATTTTTGAAGAAATACGATAAATTAAATTTAGATTTTCAAGAATTTTTAATTAAAAACAATTTATCATCGCATTTATGGATAGTCGCAAAAAAATAATTAGATTTTTAATTAATTATTATTAAAGGTATCAGATAATTAAATTTCAAAAATTAGAGAAAAGGAAAAATTATGAACAAATATATAATTTGTGCATATAGAGAATGGAATATAAAATTATTTAATGAAAAAATTTCTAAATTACCTTATGAGTTTTATTTGATAACTAATAAAAATGAATTGACTATAAATCGATTAAAAGAAATCAGACCAGAATTTATATTTTTTTTAGATTGGTCTTGGTTGGTGTCAAAAGAAATAATCACAAAATTTAACTGTGTTGGATTTCATTGTTCGCCTTTACCAGAGTTTAGAGGCGGCAGTCCTATACAAAATCAAATAATTCATGGGATCGAGGAAACTAAACTTACTGCATTTTTAATGAATGAAGAAATTGATGCAGGTGATATTTTATTACAAGAAGATTTAAGTTTAAAAGGACACCTAAAAGATATTTTTAATAGGATATGTGAATTATCATACATAATGATTCAAAAAATTATAGAAGGAAAATATATTCCTAAAAAACAAGAAGGAAATGTGACATATTTTAAACGAAGGACGCCAAAAGAAAGTGAATTAAAAATAGAAGATTTTAATAATAATTTAGAGTATATATATAATTTTATAAGAATGCTTGAAGACCCTTATCCTAATGCATTTATAAAATTAGCTGATAAAAAAATTATTTTTAAAGAAGCTGAATATGATAGTAGTATAAAAAAAATAAGAGTTATAGCAGAAATAGTATCAGCAGAAGACAATAAAAAAGAATAATTAATAAGATAAATTTATTAAGTTTGGTTAAAATAAAAGTTGTCCAAAATAGATATTAACAATTTTATTTTTTAATAATAAGCAATATCTAATTATTATTTTTTTATTTATCATATAGTAATTTTATTAGCAGGACAATGGCATTATATTTTTAAAAAATTTTTTAAAAAAATATGACCTACCAATTCTTAATAAATTATTAAAAAAATGTTTCAATAAATTTTTATCATTAATCTTTGATATTGATATAAGTAATTTTCAGTCCCGAGAAAAATCTTTTATTAGACCAGGAATATTAGACGAGATTAATTATTGTTAAGTTATCATTATTTTTTTTATATTTACATAATATGTTTTAATTAGCTGGTAATGAACCTAAAAATCCTAAAACATTTTTAGATTTTAGTATAGTGTCAATAACAACATTAAAATATGGCGATTATTTCCCAAATACTAAAACAGGTCGCTTTCTTGTGATAGCTGAAGTTATTTTAGGTATGTTTATTATTCTTTTTTATAGAAACAGCAATTTCTAAAATGGAAAAGGATAATTAAAAAATTACGACAGATTGCAAATATTTTTTATTATGAGAAAACATTTTGAAGCGATGAATAATTATAAAAATAAAAAAAATATGATACAATTTTTGTTGGATTTTTAATGAAATATTAGAATGAATAAAGAATATTTATAAAATTTAAAATTATAATTAAAATAATGACTAAAAAACTAAATTTAAGTTAATAAGAATTTCAATTTTTCGAGGAGTGTCCCCAAAATATGAAGGTGATAGTAAATTCAAATTTTCATACGCTTGGCGGAAAAAGCGTAGTTGAATCAGATGATGAGCGATTTAAAGAATATCGTAGAAAATGGAAAGAAAATCCGGAAAACGGGATAGTAGAAAAATTTCCGTTGTTTTTAGATATAGAATCAACAAGCGCGTGTAATTTGAAATGTCCGTTTTGTTCGACAACATATCGCGGTAGTAAAATTCCAAAGGGCTTTATGAAATTTGAATTATTAAAAAAGATTATTGATGAAGGCGCTGATAATGGGCTCTATGGCTGTAAATTTAATTTTCGCGGCGAGCCGCTTTTACATAAAGAAATTGATAAGTTTGTAAAATATGCAAAAGATAAAGGATTAATTGATGTTTATTTTAATACCAATGCGCAATTATTGACTCGCGAAATTTCAAAGCGATTAATTGCAGCAGGACTTGATAGGATTTCGATATCAATCGAGGGCTGGACAAAAGAAGTTTATGAAAAATATCGCTATCCCGGTAAGTTTGAAATATTAAAAAAAAATATCGAAGATTTGATTGACGAAAAGATAAAGCAAAATGTCAAACATCCGAAAATACGAATACAAAGCGTTTTGATACCTGAATTAATTGATGATTTAGAAAATTATAAAAAATATTGGTTAGAATATGCAGATGAAGTATCGTATTTAGATTATAAAGAGATGAAAGAAAAAAAGTATGGTATCATTTCAGATTGGGCGTGTTTTGAGTTATGGCATAGAATGTGTATTTTTTTTGATGGCACAATTGTGCCTTGTAATCACGATGATGATGCATTATTAAAATTAGGCGATGCTAATTATGATAGTATAAAAGAATGTTGGAATTCAAAAGAACTAAATAATATTAGAAATTTGCATTTGCAAGGATTAGCGCATAATATAAAAGCATGCGATGGCTGTTATTTGCGGAATAGCGAAATAACAAAGAAAGAAATATATAAAAACAATAATTTAAAAAATAAAGTGGACAATATAAATTATTCAAAATAAAATTATTATAAAATGAAAACAATATTATTAACAGGCGCAACTGGCGCAATAGGAAAAGCGATCATAAAATTATTAAATAATGCTGGTTATCGAATCGCAGGACAATATTTTACAAATGAAGATGCAGCAGAAAAATTAAAAGATGAATTTCATAAAATAAAATTATATAAAGCAAATTTGTTAAATATAAATGAATGCGAAAAATTAGTTGATGATGCAGAAAAAGATTTTGGTGAAATAAATATTTTGATAAATAATGCGAGCGCCATTTATGGAGCAAAAAAGTTTTTAGAAATAAATGAAGAAGCATTTGACAATACAATAACAATAAATTTTAAATCACATTTTTTTATTACTCAAAAAGTAATTAAAAATATGCTTACTAAAAAGATAAAAGGCAAGATTATAAATATTAGTTCAATTTCAGTAAGATATGGTGGAGGCAATGATACAATACATTATGGCTGCGCTAAAGCAGCGCTTGAATGTCTAACCAAAGGACTTGCAAAACAATTTGCGCCAGATATATTAGTAAATTGTGTGCAGTGTGGTTTTATTGATTCAGATTTTCATAAAAAAATAGGACGTTCAGAAGATGATATAAAAAAGCGAATAGAAATGATACCATTAAAAAGGGCAGGTAAACCAGAAGATATAGCGCATATGATTGAATATTTATGTTCAGAAAAAGCAGATTTTATTACAGGACAGATTTTTACAGTTAGTGGCGGGGATTGAAAAAATATGAAAGAAGAAGATATAAGACCACAAAATATTTTTAATACATTTTTAAAATTAATTGAAGAAGATATAAAAATATATTTTGTAGATAAAAAAATATATATAAAGATTAATTGTCCTGCTTGTAAATCAAGAGATTATGAATTTATATTTATTAAAAATAATTTTAATTTTGTAAAATGTAATATATGCCAAACATTATTTTGCAATCCAAGACCGAGTTTTAAGCAAATAAAAAGATTTTATAAAACTTCGGAATCTATAAGATATTTTGCAACTGAATTTTATCCAAGAACAGAAGAAAACCGTAGAAAATTAATATTTATTCCAAGGGTTGAATACATAAAATATTTAAAAAAAAAATATAACTTAAAACAAAATTTGACTTTCGCTGATATTGGCGCTGGATACGGGACTTTTTTAGAAGAATTAATTAAACAAAATTATTTAATAATATTATAGCAATAGAACCATCAATTGATTTAGCTAAGGTATTACAATATAAAAAAATAAATGTAATCATTAAAAATATAGAAGAATTAACCAATGAATATTTTGATTATTTTGATTTTGTTAGTTCATTTGAATTATTCGAACATCTTTATTCCCCTTTAAACTTTTTAAAGAAGGTATATAAAGTATTAAAAAAAGGTGGCTTAATTTTATTAACTACTTTAAATGGAGAAGGTTTCGATATAAAAGTATTAGGTAAGTATTCTAAAAGTATCTCGCCTCCACAACATTTAAATTTTTTTAATCCATTCTCATTATCATATATTTTTTCAAAGTGTGGTTTTGAAATTTTGGAATTAGATACTCCTGGCAAGTTAGATATTGATATAGTAATAAATACTATTAAAGAATATAAATTGAAAACTGATAATTTTATAAAAAATTTAATTAAAACACCAAAAAGTTTTAAAAATGATTTTCAAAAGTTTTTATCTGAAAATAATTTAAGTTCGCATATGCGGATATTAGCAAGAAAAAAATAACCAAGTTTAATGTGTTATTCACATTAATAAATTATATAAGTAAAAAATAAAATAAATTTTAGCAAATTTTTATTTGATGAAGATATATTTATTTTATTAGGTGCATCGTCGCAGTAAACAGACAAGAGTTTGCTTTTAAAATATTGAGATTTATTTTTGAATGTTTAAATAAATCGTCAAAAAATTTATCCTAATATTTTTCATTTTTTAAAAAAATCGTGCGTTTGTTTTTATCGACGAAATTCAATACACAAATAATCCAACAAATTTTTTTAAGTATTTATTTGATGTGATCGTGAAAAAATTAAATTATTTGTTTCTGTTTTGGCAGAATTTTATATTGAGCAAAATTAAAAGAATAATTAGGCAAAAATTATATTACAATTTAGATAATCGAAAAACTTGTATATTAAAAGCAGCAGAAGAACAAGGATTAATTGATTTAATGAAAAAAATAGAAACAATTGTAGATGATAATGATATAGTAAAACAATATACAAACATTTCGGCTGAAAATTTTAGTCATCCATATTGGAAAACAAAATTACGCGCGCAGCATAGTTTTCAAATTTCGTTAGTTTTAAAGGCAATAGAATTTTTGAATAGGCATAATGAAATTATTACAATTGTAGATATTGGCGATTCCGCAGGCACGCATATTTTATATTTAAAAAATTTATTGAAAAACATAAGAAGCTTAAGTGTTAATTTAGATGCAAACGCAGTAGAAAAAATCAAAAATCGCGGGTTAGAAGCAATTTGTTGCAGAGCAGAAGAATTAGATAAATACAATATCAAACCAGATATATTTATGACTTTTCAGACATTAGAACATATTTTATCGCCAATACACTTTTTGAAATTAATGAGTGATAAAACGGAATGCAGATATTTTATTATTACAGTGCCGTATCAACTAATGAGCAGAATGGGCTTGCATTATATACGGACAAATAATTTAAAAAAGATACACGCTGAAAATTTGCATATATTCGAATTATCGCCGGAAGATTGGAAATTAATTTTTAAATTTTGTGGATGGCAAATTGTTTTTGAAAAAATATATTATCAATATCCAAAAAAAGGGCTCTATAAATATACAAGCGCTGCTTGGCGCGCTAACGATTTTGAAGGTTTTTACGGCGTGATATTAGAAAAAAATGAGACATATAAGAAACTGTATTTAGATTGGGGACATTAAATGAGTGCACTTTTAAAAAGTTCCAAAAAATAGTCTAAAAAATTAGAGGTGGTAAAAAAATAAAAAAACGCCTAAGGCGTTCAATAATAGATAGCCGCAGGCGTATGCGGACTTTTAAATTATCTCACAGAGCCAGAGATGTTTTAATATTTGGGATTTGAATGTTTTTAATTTTTTTTGTGTTTTTTCTGCGGTGAATTTTTTTTATCTTATCGAGTTATAAAATCAAATAATATCGTAGTCGCCGATTTATTTTATATTGGCGTTGTAGTCGCGAATTTTAGATTCGTGCAAAATACAAACCGCAAATATAAAATGTGCGATTACTATTTCAACGCAATTTATTTGGAACAATTTTCGCTCGCACTCATTAAATTTAATATACAAAATATATCATTGACATAGTTAACTTAATAGATAAAATAATATTAACAAATTTTTTATGCAAATATAAGTTAAAAAATAATTGTTTTATGGATTATTTAGATTTTTTTAAAAAGTTAGAAGAAGAAAAGATTGATTATTTGATAGTAGGCGGTTTGGCATTAATTATTTATGGTTCTCCAAGATTTACTTATGATATTGATTTAGTAATTTTATTAGAAGAGGAAAATATATTAAAATTGCTAAATGTTCTCACCCAATTTGGTTATAAAGTAAAAATACCAGTTAATCCATTTGATTTTGCAAAAAGCGAAATACGAGAAGAATGGATAAAAAATAAAAATATGAAAGCAATGAATTTTTATAATGATAATAACAAAATGCCGGAAGTGGATATAGTAATTGAAGGTGTTGATTTTGATAAACTCAAAAAGAAAAAAAAAACAATAAAAGTAAAAGATGTGCTTTTATCAGTCGTTTCAATAACAGATTTAATAGAGATGAAGAAAAAAGCAGGGCGTAAAATAGATTTAGAAGATATTGAATATTTAGAAATAATCATGGGAAATAATGTTTGAACATCCTACTCTTAAAGACAAAATATTGTATTTTAAAAAATTGTCAGCGCAACAGCGACTTGATTGGTGGTATGCTGCTTTTGAATTTATTAGCGAGTTGCCAATTGAAACATTAAATCTTCAAAAAAAATTGCGAGAAAAACAAAGAGAAAAAAAATAAATTGACATTTTAATTTTTATTTTTGCTCAATAATTAATTAAATCCCTTCAAAAATATAAGTATTATAAAATATATGAAAAAATATAATTGTGAATATTGCGCGGAATTTATTGAATTTATAAGTGAATTATCAAAGAAGCATTCATCATTTAAATGGTGGTGCAGCACTGTATCAGAGAAGAATGTTGTAATAGAAGATAGTTTATATAAAATATTAAATGAATTAATTTTTGAAAGAAAAGATTTTGATGAATTATTAAATTATAAATTTTCATTAAAAAAATATTACAAGGTTCGCAGACGATTTATAGCAGAAAAAATACAAAAAATGCAGGCGATACCCAAACTTGATTTATCTAAAAAATATATTGGTTTAATGACTTGGCTTGACAAACGAAATTTTGATGAGAGTGGAAATTTTAAAGAAACATATTATCAGCGATTGTTTGAAGAATTGCGTGACCGTGATGATTTTTTATTGTTGATTTATCCGCTTTATACAATTGGCGATGAACAAGCAAATAAATTATTAAAAAATTTGAATATTCCATATTTAGACATTTTCAAATATTATAAAAAAATCGATGTAATTAAAGCGATTTTGTTTTCATTATATTATATGCCGCTAAAAGAAAAAGAATTTTTTAGAGAGTACGATATAACAAAAATATTGCGATATTATTTTAAGCGTGAAATATGTGAGAATCATTATGCAAATTATTATCTTATGTATTATTCGATAATGCGATTAGCGGAAGCGGGTGTGAAATTTGAAAGAATAATATATCCATTTGAGAATCAGCCTTGGGAAAAGATATTGTGTTATGCAGCGCGAAAATTTATGCCAGAAACAAAACTAATTGCTTATATGCATACAATGACATTACCGAATTTAGTAAGTATTTTTGCAGGAAGATACGAAAGTGAAAATATGCCGCAGCCGGATTATATATTTACAACAGGCAAATTAAGCGCTGTCGAACTTCGGAAATTTTGGCAGGCAGAAAAAGTTATAGAAAATTGCGCGATGCGATATGAATATTTATTTAATATGAAAACTGATAGAATAATTGATACAGATAAAAAAAAACTCAGCAAATATATTTTGCTTGCATTATCAGTTGATTATAAAAAGTCAATAGAAATGATGAAAATTGTATATTCAGCGTTTAAGAATAGCAGTGATTTTAATATAATTATCAAACCGCATCCGACATATAATTTAGAAGCTGCAGATTTAACGGATTATGGATTAGCGAATATAGTAAAAGAAAATTGTGCGGCGCAGCGCGAAAAAAAAAGTGAGCAGAGTAATGATTTAAAAAATATAGCAAATCAAAAAACAAAATTTTCAATAAGCGACAGACCTGTATCGGAGTTATTGCCGAAATGTGAAATTGTGATTACAGCAGAATCAACTGTTGGACTTGAAGGGATTAAATTAGGATTAGTAATGATAGAATTAGAAATTGATGGTTTTATACCATTAAGTAGATTAGAATATTCATCAGAAATAAAAATAGTGGTAAAGACAGCGGACGAATTGTATCAAAAAGTAGAAGAAATATTAAATTGGTCAAAAGATAAGCGAGCAGATTATTTTAAGAAAGCGAATGAGTTTATTAATTATTGTTTTAATATCCCTGAAGAGAAATATATTAAAAAATTTGTTGAGATATGATTTTTTAATTTTTTTATTTTGCAGTTAAAAAATTATCGCCGAGTTCGTAAAGATATATCAAAATCCGCCAATAGGCGCGTTTCTAAAAACTTCAAATATTATTTATTGACAGACGAACGAATATGAATATATGTGAAATTGTATGTCAGGCATCTTGCCTGACAAATATGCCATCGCAACTGCGGAGCACTTGAAAAAAATAGCTGCAGGTGTAAATCAGCATAACTTTTCTACGCGAGAAATTATCTCACAGAGCCATAGAGCACGCAGAGTAAAGAATCCAAAAACAAATAATAAAATAAAAATGTATTTCAAGATTAACTTTAATTTTTTTTATTAAAAAAATTTTTGCACGCTTTGCTGTGAATTATATCTTAACTGCATAGCTGCGAAGACCGCAAAGAAGCATTGTAATCGCCGATTTTACATCGGCTTAAATATACAACATGCAAATTAAAATTTGCGATTACTATTTCAGCGCAATTTATTTGTAACAATTTTTGACTTTACTCGTTTTTGTGTTAAAAAAATAATCACCAAAATATACGAAATTTAAAAAAACATAAAAAGGAAATTTTTTTGATAAATTGTCAGGTGTAAAAAAAATATCGAAAAAACTATTTTAGAAATTTCTAAAATTCTAAAATAGTTTTTATAAATTCTTGACATATAAAAGTATAAATAATATAATTAGCGTTCAAAAATTGAACAGTAAAAAATCATAAAATAAATATTGTGTTGCGGCCGATATTTATTTAAGTTATATTATTTATTTCTAATGTTTATTTAGAAAAAAACTATATTTAAAAATGAGAGAAGTATTTTCAATTATTATATTGTCGGTTATTGTTGAAAAATGCGTAGGAATAATCAAAGATTTTAGGAATAAAAAGATTTCACCAGCGCTGATAAGATTTATTTCTTTAATTTTAAGTATTATTTTGACAATAATAACAAGATTAGGCATTTTGCAGATTTTAGAAATTATGCCGAAAGACGGAAAATTGATATATGAATATATTGATTATATAATTACAGGGATAATAATTTCGCGCGGCAGTAATGTAGCGCATGATTTATTTTCATTAATAGAAAAAATAAATAAAAATTTTAGCAAATAGAAATCAAATTAAAATATAAAGGAAAAAAAATATGCAAAAAAATGTATTAGTTATAGGCGGCGCTGGTTTTATAGGTAATGCCGTAGCAAAAGAATTATTAATGCGCGGCTATAATGTTTCGATTTTTGATATTAATGATAATTTTGAAAATGATAGCAGAATAAAATTTATAAAAGGCGATATTTTAGATTTTAACGCTGTTTCAGATGCGATTAAAGATAAAGCAATAGTTTATAATTTTGCCGGCATAGTAGATTTAGAAATAGCGAATCAGCAGCCGTATAATACATTAAAAACAAATGTATTAGGCAATCTAAATATTTTAGAAGCGTGTAAAAATCACAAAGTCGAAAGATATATTTTTGCAAGCACGATTTATGTATATAGCGATAAAGGCGCATTTTATCGGTGCAGCAAACAGATGAGCGAATTAATGATAGAGACATACAGCAAAAAATTTGAATTAAAATATACGATTTTGCGTTATGGTTCTGTATATGGTCCAAATGCCCAAAAGAATAATTGGATAAATGATGTTTTAGAGCAAGCGTTAAAAAACAAAAAAATTATTAGATACGGCGATGGCAATGAATTGCGCGAGTATATACATATTTATGATGCGGCGCGCGCAAGCGTTGATATTTTAGATGAAAAATTCGATAATGAAAATGTAATATTAACAGGAAATACAGCGATAAAAATAAAAGATTTATTGTTTATGATAAAAGAAATGTTTAATAATGAAATAGAAATCGAATATTTGCCGGGCAATTATGAGGAGCATTATGAAATTACGCCATATACATTTAAACCGAAATTAGGCAAGAAATATTTGATAAATCCGCATATTGATTTAGGCCAGGGATTATTGGATTTATTGTATAAAATGAAAAAAAACAAAAATCTTGAATAAATTTTATTTTGGAGATATGTTATGATATTTGCATTATTATTAGGTCGCGAAGGCAGCGTTGGATTTCCGGGAAAAAATGTGATGCCGATATTAGGCAGACCATTAATGTTGTATCCATTATTAGCCGCGTTAAATTCAAAATATGTTGATAGAGTATTTGTCTCAACAGATTCGCCAAAAATAAAAGAAATTTCATTACAATATGGTGCTAGTGTTATTGATAGACCGGCGTATTTATGCACAAAAGAAGCATTAGGCGAGGATGCATATAAACACGGATATTATTGGATAAAAGAAAATATAACATCAGATGTTGAATTAATGGTGTTATTATTTTGTAATGCTGCGACTTTGCTGGCAAGCGAAATAGATTATGGTATTGAAATTTTGCGAAAGCATCCGGAATATGATTCAGCGATCACAGTATCAGAATATAATATGTGGAGTCCGCTGCGCGCGCGCCGTGAAAATAAAGAAGGATTATTAGAGCCGTTTGTGCCGTTTGAAACTTTCGGCGATCCGAAAAATCTTAATTGCGATAGAGATTCGCAAGGCAGCGTATGGTTTGCTGATGTAGCAGTGTCAGTTGTGCGTCCGCGTAATTTAGAGCATTTAGAAGAAGGATTACTGCCGCAAAAATGGATGGGCAGAAAAATTTTTCCGATTAAACATTGGGGCGGCTGCGATATTGATTTTGAATGGCAAGTACCGCAAGTAGAATATTGGTTAAAAAAACACGGATTTAGCGAGACGCAGACGCCATACGATAAGAGATAATTGTTTGTATGAAAACCCAGAATAAAAATAATATTAAGAGAATAAATGCGCTATTAACTTCCTATCCATTTTGTGTTAAAGACCAGACGCCTTTGCAATTAGCGAAAAAATATAAATTAGAAATTATTGGACCTGCGCTTAAAGAAAAACGAAAATTAACCAAAGCTGAAATTATAAATTATATTCAGACAGCAGATGCTGTTATTGCAGGCACAGAACAATATGATGCTGAAATATTGGATAATGCTAAAAACTTGAAAATAATTTCGAGATTAGGTATTGGACTTGATAATATTAATTTTGCTGAAACTCGAAAACGCAATATAGCGGTCGCATATACGCCGGATGCGCCGAGTAATGCAGTTGCAGAATTAACGATCGGTTTGATTATTAATGCAGCGCGGAGAATTTTGAATGTAGATAATGATTTGCGCAATAATAAATGGAATCGTTTTGTTGGATTGGATATTTGCGAGAAAAAAATAGGTATTATTGGGCTCGGCAGAATAGGTAAAATATTAGCAAAATTATTAAAACCATTTAATTGCAAAATTTTTGTAAATGATATTGCGCCAGATGAAAAATTTATAAATGAAAATAATTTAATTTTTAGCGCAAAAAATAAAATATATAAAATGTGCGATATTATATCGCTACATATTCCGCTGACAAATAAGACAAGGAATCTGATTACAAAAAAACAATTATTACAAATGAAAAAAAATTGTATTTTGATAAATACTTCGCGCGGCGGAATAATAAATGAAAAAGATCTATATGACCATTTAAAAGCAACTCCTGATTTTTTTGCGGCAGTAGATGTATTTGAACAAGAGCCGTATTACGGCGAATTGATAAAATTAAATAATATTATTCTCACGCCGCATTTGGGCTCGTGCTCTGAAAAAAGCAGATATTTAATGGAATTAGGCGCAGTGCAAAATATAACTGATTATTTTTACGATCGTCAAAACGCTAATATTTTAAAATAATTTCATATCTTAATTTTTAAAAATCAAAAAATATCAGAAAATGAAAAAAAATAAATTTATTCTATTATCGCATAAAATAACATCGGATACGCCTGTATATTCAGGAACAGATAAAGTGGTTGTTACACAAATTAAAGACAAACAAAAAGGCGATAGTTGCAATACATTTAATTTATCGTTTAATAATCATACAGCTACGCATTTAGATTGTCCGTTTCATTTTAGTAATAATGCCAAAAAAATTTGCGATTATAAAATAACTGATTTTATTTTTGAAAAGCCGATATTGTTAGATATAGAGAAAAAAAGTAATATGGCATTGACTATTGATGATTTAAAAAAAAATGCTAATAAAATTCAGAATAATGATCTGCTTTTAGTTCGCACGCATTTTGAAAAATATCGAAATACAGAAAAATATATTTTTGATAATCCATTTGTATTAGCCGAATGTTTTGAATTTATCAGAAAAAATTGGCGAACTGTAAGAGCATTCGGAATAGATACGATTTCAATTTCAAATATTAAGAATCGCGAAGAAGGCAGAGCGGCGCATAAATCAGCATTGGCTCATCGCAAGCCGATTATATTGATAGAAGATATGAAATTAAGCGCAATTAAGAAAAATTATAAGATTAGAAAAATAATTGCCGCGCCGTATTTTATTGAACAAATTGATGCCGCGCCTGTGACAGTTATTGCTGAATTATTTTGAAAAAAAATGTTTAATTTATTGTCTTATAAAAAAATAAGCGTTTATAAAAAGATAAAAGAAAATATTGATTGGGGCGTGAAGATAATAGGCGCGCCTGATATATGGAAATTATCAGAAGGCGAGAATATCAGCGTTGCTGTGCTTGACACAGGCGTATCGTTTGCGCATAAAGATTTAGCAGATTCTTTTATTATTGAAAAAAACAAAATAGTAGGATTTAATGCTGTGTCATTGAAAAAATCATATGATATAAGAGATAGACAATCGCACGGCACGCATTGCAGCGGGATAATAGCTGCTAATAGAAACGGTATTGGCATCATCGGCGTAGCGCCAAAGGCAAAAATAATTCCAGTGAAGGTTTTAAATAATAAAGGCGAAGGCGATTTAAGTTGGATTACGCGGGGCATTTATTGGGCAATCGAAAATAGTAAAAAGTATAATATAAAGATATTATCAATGTCATTAGGCGCTGCGATAGGCGCGCCAGAATTGAAACAGGCATTAATATCAGCGAAAAAAGAAAAACTAATTAGTGTATGCGCAGTTGGCAATGAAGGCAATTGGAGCGATTTAGGATATCCTGCAAGATACGCAGAAGAAAAATTATGTATAGCAGTAGGCGCGATAGAAAGTAAAAAGCGAATAACTGAATTTTCTAATACTGGAAAGGGACTGCAAAAAATGGGAGTAGTTGCACCGGGCTTTGAAATATTATCGACAATACCGAATAATAAATATGCGGTATTTTCAGGCACATCAATGGCAGCGCCGCATATATCTGGGATATTGGCTCTTGCGTTATCAAAACATTTGAAATATGGCGGCGATACGCAATTGACGAATTTAGACGAAGCGTTTGAACATTTGAAATGGTTGAGCGAAGATTTAGGAATAAAAGGCGCTGATAATGTTTATGGTATTGGCTTGCCGATTTTGACAGAAGAAAAATTTAAAAAATTGACAATTTAGAAATTTGGTTAATAGTAAATTGTAATAATTATTATGGAGAATATATTTTGAAAAGAGTATTGATTATAGGCGCGACAGGTTTATTAGGTCGCGCAATTATATTTGAAAATAAAAATGAAAAAATAGAAATTATTGGTGGATATTTTCCGGATAAAAAATTTAAGACTTTGGATTTGCTAGAAAAAAAATATTTTTTGGATATAAGAGATAAGAATTTATTAAAAGAAATAATCCGAAAAGAAAATGTAGAAATTATAATTAATTGTGCGTCATTAGCGAATGTAGATTATGTAGAAAGAAATCAAGAAGAAGCGTATCAAACGAATTTTGTAGGGACAAAGAATATAGTTGATTTATGTAGAGAATTTAATGTGAAGTTTGTCCAGATTTCTACTAATGCTGTATATGATGGCGATAATCCTCCGTATAATGAAAATTCAGAACGCAATCCGATAAATTATTATGGAAAATTAAAAGTAATGGAAGAAGATTATGTGATGGAAAACTTAAAAGATTATGTAATAGTAAGACCGATATTAATGTATGGTTGGAATGATGAATTAGAACGAGAGAATCCGTTTACTTGGCAATTACGATTACAAAAAGAAAATAAAGAAATTATGTTGGTAGATGATATATATTGCAATCCGTTATTAGTAAATGATTGTGCAAAGATTATCTTAAAAATAATTGATAAAAATTTGAATGGCGTATTTAATATTGCTGGCAGTGAAATAGTTTCACGCTATGAATTTGGCTTAAAGATAGCGGAATTAACAAATTATGATAAATCAAAAATTAAAGCAGTGCCTAATTCTTATTTTAAAGAAATAGCGCCGCGTCCGAAAAATACCTCTTTTGATATAATAAAAATAAGAAAGGTTTTAAATTATATACCGGCAAATATTTCGCAGGGAATAGAGTTTTTATTAGATTTTAGAAAAAACGAAATAAATAGGTGAATTATGAAATATAATAAAATATTTTTTTTATTATATTTTTGTTGTTTAATTCAAATTTGATTTTTGGTCAGTATAGTCAAAAAAATAATATTAATGGATTTATATAATATGTTCGTTGGCAAATATATAGTGATGGGAAGAATGGCAGAAACAAAAGCTCTTTATCAAGGCAAAATGATTATTGAAAGAAAAGAGAAATATTTAAAAATAATCATAAAAATAAATAATAAAACTATTATTGGCGAAGGCGAAATTGAACACTAAAAAATGATTAGTTAGGCATTATTGAAAACTAAATTAAAAAAAATAAAAAAGAATTTGAAGCGGCATATATAATCGGAATAGATGTTGATAATTCTACAAGAATGAAAGGATGTATAATAAAAACAGAAAAAAAGTCGTATGGATTAGAAGCGGTATTTTATAGACATTGAATAAAATATGAAAAGTGTTTTGATTACAGGAATAAATGGATTTGTAGGAAAACATTTAATTGAAATTTTTGAGAAAGAATATTTTGTAATCGGACTTGATATTTGCGAACAATCAAGAAGCAAAAAAATAAAAAAATATTATCAAATAGATATAACTAATAAATCTCAATTATTTCAAATTACCGATGATATTGATTTTATTGTACATTTATCGGCATTGACAAATCCGAATATTGAAAAAGAAAAGTTGTATAAAGTCAATGTCGAAGGCGTGAAAAATATTTGCGAATTTGCAAAAATTAAAAATATAAAAAAAATTATTTATTTAAGCAGCGTGTCTGTTTATTCAGAAGTTTGCGGAAAAATAATCACAGAAGAAACAAAAACAAAACCGATAAATTATTATGGCGAGACAAAATTAGCAGCAGAAGAAGTAATAAAAAATAGCGGATTAATATATACAATTTTGCGCCCGACAAATATATTTGGCGAAGGTAGAGAAGATTATAAGAAATATTTTGAAAGAATAAAAGTGCGCGGCAAAAGATTAGGAATAATATTTTATCGAAATAGAAATACGCATTTGCTTTATGTCAAAGATGTCCGCGATGTAATAGAATTTTGTTTAGAAAACGAACAAACAAATAATGAGATTTATATAGTGGCAGATGCCGAAGAAAAATTTAATGAAAAAGAAATATTTAAAATTTTATTAGAGTATTATGGATTAAAAAAAATATTATTGCCGTATCCGTTATTTTGGGGAAAAGTAGATAAGCGGATTTTTAGCGCAAAAAAATTAAATAAAATATTTACATTTAGATACGGCATTGCACAAGGGATTTTTAATACTTTGAGATATTTTGATAAAAAAATATAAATTAGAGTTTTTGCGAAATTCGATAATTAATTTTTATGATGAGTCAAGTAACTTGTATAGTTTGCGGAAAGGATTATCCTATGAATGGAGCATATTGGTTTCTTTGTAATAAATGTAATTTTAGAGTATGTGCCTTTTGTTTGAATAAACATAAAGGTAAATATAGTAGTGGTGGATATAAATGTAGTCAATGTATAGTAGGACAAATGAGAGGTCCGCGTCCGTTAAATTAAAAAATCACATCCAGAAAGGAGAACAAAAAGTAATGGAAATCGGTTTAAATAAAATTATGTTGTTTCCTGAAAAAATTAGGGAATTATTGAAGATTAGTAAAGATTATTATGATTCGACATATCCGATAAGCGTCGAATTATCATTGACAAATGAGTGTAATCAAAAATGTATTTGGTGTTCGGATTATGAATTGCGAAATAGGTTGCCCGGGACATTGACAAAAGAAGTTTTGTTTGCTTTAATTGATGATTTAAAAAAAGGGGGAACAAAGGGTGTAGTTATTGAAGGTGGCGGTGAGCCGACTATTCATCCTGATTTTTGTGAGATAGTAGAATATATTATTAAAAATGGTTTATCGGTTGGAATGATTACCAATGGCACAATAATGAATTATGAACATTTGATAGATAAATTTGAATGGATAAGAGTTAGTTTAGATGCAAGCGATGCTGATGAATATAGGCAATTAAAAGGAACTGATAATTTTGATAATGTGATTAATAATATCGAAAAAATAGCAAAAAAATGCGGTGTTTGTGGAGTAGGATATGTTTTAACGCAATACAATTTAGATAATTTAGAAACACTTACAGTTCGATTAAAAAAAATGGGCGTTAAATATATACATTTTCGACCAGTGATAGATAATCCAGAATTATATATTTTAAAGGATTTGAGTTATTTGAAAAAATATGAAAATAAAAATTTTACTATTTTAGATAGCGCTTTTAATGAAAATAAGATTCGAGGAAATAATGAATTACCTTGTGTATCTCATAGTATTACATCAATTATTTCAGCAAGTGGAGATGTATTTATTTGTTGACGATTGAATATTTATGAATGGTTAAAACCG
>JAKPEO010000078.1 GCA_029551925.1 bacterium | reverse complement strand
CTAATTAAAAATTATATTGTATAATTTTTGGCTGTTATGTCAAGAAATAAAAATAGAATATTAGTTTTTATAGGAATATTCGTCAGTCGAATATCCGGATATATTCGCGATTTTGTGATAGCGCGTTATTTTGGCGCTAATATTTTTACTGATGCTTTTTTTAATGCGTTTACTATACCTAATTTATTGCGAGGAATATTCGCAGAAGGAAATCTATCATCTGCTTTTATTCCAAATTTTTTTGATGAACTAAAAAAAAGCAAAGAACACAGTATTGAATTATGCCGAGCGGTTTTTTCTTTTTTGCTTTATACCACAATAATAATTTCATTGATAGGTATGTTGTTTTCAACTGAAATCGCAAGTATTATGGGATACGGCTTTAAAAGCGAAGAAGCGAAAATTTTGTCAGGCGAATATTTGAAAATAATGTTTCCGATATTGATATTTATTAGTATTTCAGCATTATGTATTGGAGTATTAAATTCATTTCACAGATTTTTTATAACATCGGCAGCGCCGACTATTTTAAATTTAGGAATGATAATTTTTGCCGTGTTTTTACGGGATTTTTTCGGCGATACCCAAGATACGAAAATATTGTCTTTATGTTACGGTACATTATTTGGTGCAATAATATATTTTCTTGTTTTAATGTTTCCTTATTTAAAAGCCGGCTATAAATTTTCTTTAAAATTACGGCTGAATTATGAGCCGTTAAAAAAAACAATAAAATTAATGTTGCCCGGTATTCCCGGACAGGCAATATACGAAATAAATTTTATCAGCAATCGCATAATAGCATCATTTTTAGGTGTCGGCAGTATTTCATATTTGTATTATGCTAATAGATTATATCAATTTCCGCTTGCTTTATTTGGCATAGGCATATCATCTGTATTACTGACATCAGCGGCAAAAGATGCGAGCAATAATGATTTAAAAATGTTGTTGAATAATTATTATGATACTTTCAAATTTATGGCGTATTTTATTATACCCATAACATTGCTTTCGGTTTTGACCGCGGATAAAATATCATTATTAGTCTATCAAAAATCAGGAGAATTTAACAATAAAACAACAATAGCATTGCAATGCTATTTATTAGGATTATTAGCATACGCCGGCGCAAATATATCAGCGCAGATTTATTATTCGCTAAAAGATACTTTTACTCCTGTAAAATTTTCAGCGATGAATATGCTATTAAATATTGTTTTAAATGTGTTAATTGTATTAATTTGGCAAAATAATGATACGCGGTTCGCAGGATTAGCACTGTCAAATTCTATTTGTGGGTTTATCTATCTTTTTATTTTGCTGCGTTCATTAAAAAAACGGCTGAAAATTTTAGATTTGAAATTATTGTTTTTTTATTGTTTGAAGATTTTTATATTTTCAATTATCGCTTTGATAGTTTCGTATCTAACTATTAGATTTTTAAATTTTACAAAATTTAATATTGTAGTCAATAGATTATTAAACGCTATTATGCCATTGTTTTTTGGGCTTTCAACATATTTTATTTTAACATTAATATTTAAGGTTGATTTTTCTATTAAGATATGGTATAATATCACTAAATTTTTTGGCTTTCGCTCAAAAAATTAAGAAGATTGCGGAAGTCTGGAGGAAAATATTATGTTTACTATTCAACATGATGTGTTGGATAATTTTCTTACTTTGATTAATATTCCGAGCGAAGCTGGCGAAGAACAAGAAATAATAACATATATTGTAAAGCGTTTAAAACAACATACGCGTTTTATAAAAATAAATACTTTAAAAGAAAATAAAAACAAAAATTATGGCAATGTAATAGCAAAAATAAAAGGAAATCCAAAATTAAAGCCGATTATGTTTTGCGCGCATTTAGATACTGTGTCGCCAAGCAAAAATATAAATCCGCAAATTTTGAATAATATAATAAAAACTGACGGAACAACGATACTCGGCGCTGATGATAAAGCTGGCGTAGCCGCAATATTAACGCTTTTGCGATTAATACATAAAGATAAACTTACTACTTGCCCGATAGAATTGGTTTTTACGATTGGCGAAGAGATAGGGTTAGTTGGCGCGAAAAATTTGGATTTTTCACAAATAGATTCCAAAATTGGTTTTGTATTAGACAGCGATGGAGATATAGGCAAAGCAGTAATCAAAGCGCCGTCGTATTTGTATGTTAAAGTAAAAGTTAAAGGGCTTGCTTCGCACGCAGCGATGAATCCGCAGTTAGGCGTGAATTCAATAAAAATTGCGGCTGAAGCGATTGCTAAAATTCCGTCAGGCACAATTGATTCTGAAACTTGTATGAATGTCGGAATAATAAAAGGGGGTGTTGCCACTAATATAGTGCCAGAATTAACAGAGGTAGATTTTGAAATTCGCAGTTATTCAGAAGCGAAAATTAAAAAATATCAGAGTGTGATTGAAACTAATTTCAAAAATGCCGCTAAAAAATACAAAGGAACAGTAGAATTTGATTGCGATTGGCATTTTAAAAAATATGAATTCACTAAAACAAACAAAGCATTGAATATTTTTTCAGAAGCGTGCAGCAATCTCAAAATACCAGTAAAATTAGTAAATTCATTTGGTGGTAGCGACGCTAATATTTTCAATCAACACGGCATCGAAACATTAAATATTTCAGCGGGGTATATTAATCCTCATTCAAAAGATGAAACTATAAAATTGTCATCTTTAAAACAGCTTACTGATGTAATTTATGAAATTGTAAAAATCTGTTCGAAATGATTAAAAACGGAGAGTGATTGATTATGTTAAAAAAACTTTTTAAAACCTTTATGATTACTGGAATGTTAAGCGCATTGACATTCGGGACAATAGCAGATGCTGCAAATACAAAAGTTGATTTATCTTTTTCTGGATTATTGCAGGTTGAAGGATTTTATCAAAATGTAAAGAATAATCCTAATTCTTCAAATCTTGAAGTTTCAGAAGCGTCATTAACAGCAACAGCAAAATTAAAAGATGAATTTGTCGGTAATTTAAAAATAATGTATGAAGATGCT
>JAKPEO010000074.1 GCA_029551925.1 bacterium | reverse complement strand
TATAGTCTATCAACGCCTGAAAAATTATAGCCATTATACCAGCGCTTGATTTTTTGTAATAATTTTTTTTTATCATAGCCCTTGACTTTGCAGCAATCCTCTATATATTCTTCAAAATATTTTTCGAGTTCTATTTCTGTATAACCAAGCATACTATTAAAATTATTATCTAAACTTATATCATATAAATTATTCAAATCTGAAAATATCGAAGTTTTTGAAAATTTTGTCACGCCGGTCAATATACAAAATTGTATATATTCGTCAAGCGCTTTGATTGTGCCGTAAAATGTCTTTAATATCTCGCGGTTTTGTTTGCATACCTCTAAATCTGTTAATGTGTCGATTATCGGTTTATCGTATTCGTCGATTAAGATTACTACTTTGGCTTCGCGTCCTAAATATTTTATCAGCTCAAAAAAACATTCTTTATAATTATCATATTTAAGTTTATAATTATATTTTTCGGCTATCTCTGTTAATCTATTTAATAAATTTTGTTCAAATATTTCTTTTGAATCTTTCTTTATTTCATTAAAATCTATTTTTATTACTGGATATTTTTTAAAATGCCATTTGTCGTAAATATATAATCCGCGAAATAGTTCTTTATTACCGCTGAATATATTTTCGAGCGTTGACACCATCAACGATTTGCCGAATCTGCGCGGGCGCGAAAGAAAATAATATTTACCTTCATTTATCAATTTATAAATATATTCAGTCTTATCTATATACAAATAATTGTCTTCTATTATATTTGCAAAATCTTTTATGCCTATCGGTAATTTTTTTTTCATATTTGCACTTTTACAAAATTTAAACTAATAAAATTATATTATAATCACTCTATTTTTTCAAACACATAGTTTTTTATATTTCGCAAATTATCGCATAATTCTACGCCGATAAGATATTTTTTCAGTCCTTTGTCGTATTTATCAGCATATTTCTTATCTTTTATTTGCTTCAACGCTTCTTCTGCCGGCTGATTAAGTTTGAATTCAAAAATATAAACTTTATCGCTGATTTTTATCGCGCAATCAAGACGACCGAGATTATTCATCTGTTCAAATTCTGCGTTTATTCCCACAAGCGCTAATATCGTGTATATCACGCTCGAATAATACGCTTCTTTTTTGACAAACAAAACATTCGGTATGCCGCTGAATATAAATTTGATATTTTCTATAAAACCGTCAATATCTTCGGCTTCTAATTGCGCTTCCATTTCTAATATTTTTTTATCTGTTTCATTGTTATTTTTGTTTATATATGTCTTTAATAAATTATCTATCAGCGAATTTTTTACTTCTAAATTTGGATAATGTAATTTATACAATATCCCGCGCGGAGTATCTATCTTTTTTTTTATTGTCAAATAACCAGTCTGGAATAACACCGCTTCGGCTGATAGATTTTCTATTTCAAATTTGCCTAATGAACTTTCAAATAATTCGAGAGTTTCTAAATTGCTTAAATCATATTGTTTTTCATATAATAAATTTAATAAAAATGTCGGCGTGCCTGTTTCATACCAGTAATTTTTAAATTCATATGTTTTAAAAAAGAGTAATATTGAAAATGGATTATATAGTCTATCAACGCCTGAAAAATTATAGCCATTATACCAGCGCTTGATTTTTTGTAATAATTTTTTTTTATCATAGCCCTTGACTTTGCAGCAATCCTCTATATATTCTTCAAAATATTTTTCGAGTTCTATTTCTGTA
>JAKPEO010000067.1 GCA_029551925.1 bacterium | reverse complement strand
ACCCCGAGTTTTTTTCTTTAACAAACGACTTAAAAATGACTTTTAAATGACAAATCATTTTTATCAGTGTCAATCCGTGCAATCCGTGTCTAAATTTCTTTGACACTGATTTCACGGATTTTCACGGATTTATACAAATTTTTTCAAAACGCAAACGCGTTTTATAATTTTTATTTTATTCGTTTCAAATTCAAAATTTTAAGTTACCTTTCTTTTATTCGTTCAATTAGTAAAATTCGCAGTTATGTTTTTTCGGTGGTATTCAGTGTTTTCGGTGGTTTGTTTTCAACCACCGAGAACACCGAAGCACACCGAGTTTTTTCTTTAACAAACGACTTAAAAATGACTTTTAAATGACAAATCATTTTTATCCGTGTCAATCCGTGTCTAAATTTCTTTGACACTGATTTCACTGGTTGACACAAAATTTTTTTTTAAACGCTCAAGCGCTTTTTTATTAGTGTGATATAACAAAAACAAATCGATGCTTTATATTCGCAATTATAATTCGCGCTGTGTTTTTACGCGGATATAAAATTCGCGGTTACAAAAAAATTGCCAGCCGCCAATCATCAGTAAATTGCTGACGACCAGCGACTGACAACTTAATAACTAATCCTTAATATCTACTTTGTCGCCGAATATCCAAACACATTAAATTTTGTCAATGAATAATTAAACATATTAATATTCGCTCTTGTGCAAAGCACGCGCACATAACGCCCAGACCTGTCCATATTATGTGTAATATTAGTTGTTCTATCGCTATAAAATGTTTTATCCGTTGACCAAGTCTGACCATTATCTGAATACTGAATTGAATATTCAGCCGGCGCATAACCGTTCCAACGAATATTAACTGATTTAATTCTATGCAAACTGCCTAAATCAATCATAAACCATTCTGACTGCCCAGTTTTTGATTCCCAAACTGCTGTTTTGCTTTCATCAAGTATATCAGACGGCGTCATTTCAAAACGTTTAGAACTTACGCTCGCTGTTTTATTTGCTGAAATATTAACAGCTGTCGGTTCGCTGCTTGTAGTCGATGTAGTAGTAGTTGTAGTAGTCGTTGTTGTGGTTGTTTTCGAATCGCGCGATAAATAAATATTATGCTTATATTCCTGACCAGTGACAAGATTTTTTACTTTTAAAATAAAATTTCTGTCATTAATCGGATGTATTGCTACATAACCAGTTTTTGAAAAATATTCTGGCAGACCAGCCGCGTATTTGCAAAGATTCGGGTCAGCATTTTTATCAATGTTAGAATTCGGTATTACTGACGAAAAATCATCTCTAAAAATCATATCAACAGCGCGTAAATTTGCTTTCTGCGCATTGCTATATCCAAACTTTGCGCGGTTAAAACAATTATCTTTGCAATCTTGTGATGCGCTTAAAAAAGTTCCTTGCACTGTTCCAAGCCGTTCTGGATGTTTATCAATATCAACCCAAGTGCTGCCGCCGTTTGATGAAATTGTGTATTCAACAATATTAGACGGATACATTTTATTAATAACAATTGTCGGATGCGCGCTGTAATACATTAATTGCGTAGCGGTTGATTTTGGAGATTTATCCGGCATTGTTATATCAAATGCAGTTGCAAGTTCAATATTAGCCGCATCAATATAAAACATATTGTAAATTCCAACAATCGTAGTATCAGGATATAATCCGTTCATATTTGAATTAATTATCAATTGCAGCGGAATAACGCCTTTCGGCAGATTATCGCGATTATTATTGTCTGAAAGTTTATTGAATGTAATAATTTTATCGCTTACAATTGTTTTTCTTCCGGTATACGGTCTTATATTAGCCGCTGATGTAGTAGCCGTGTTTTTAAACCACGGATAATCATAATAAAACTCCGCTGTATAAGGCATATTAGACGGATTATCAATAGTGATTTTAGTATCTTTCAAGAAAACAAAACCATCTACGCGAGTCTGGCGGTTATTGAATAAATCCATATATTTAACTGCGCCTCCTGCTTCAACAATACTCGGCACTGACGGCGCATTTGAAGCGTTAATAATTTCAAAATTCAGCGGCTGATTATATTCAGTTATTGCAGTGCCGAATAAATCGCGGTTACGCACTTTTAATGTTGATTTGCCCGGTTCTGTAATTTCAACGAATTTGCCTTCACGCCACGGTCCGCCGTTTATTGAATATTCAGTTACAAATCTACGCGGTTTAGTGCGCGTAAATCCTGAAACAACAACATTAGGATTTGATAAATAATATTCTTCAAACTCACGGCTGCCGTCAGCACCGTTATTTATACCTATTTGAAAACTCACTTTCAAAGTTCCAACAAAATGCTGCGGAGTTATTAACATCTGTTTTTTCGGGTCAAGGTCAACAGTAAATTCTCTGTCTTGATTATTGAGCCGTTCTTTGCTGTATCTCCAAATATAAGATATTCTCGGCATTGGCGGAGTTTTTGGCTCATATGGCGCAGTTGTAAAAGTTAGTGTTGCTTCATTGCTATTAACAAACGCGCCTTTGGCAAAATGTAAACGATATTTTGTTGTTTTTGCTAATGGCTGAGATAATGTGATTTCATATCTGCGTTCGTTTGTAAGCGTCTTTAACGCGCTGCTTTGGTTTGGTATAATTTCCTGAACAACTTTATTAGTTTTATCTTCGATAATAGAAATTTTACCGCTTGACGGCGAACCTAATCCACCGTTTAAATTAAATGCTATAATCGTATTTATATCTACATTTTCTTCGTTATTTAAAATGTTCAGAACTGTCGGAGTTACTACTACTGAAGCATCAAGATATTTAAAATTCTGCGAGTATTCTTTGCTGTAATCACGAAGTTTTGGCGCGCCATCGCCAGTATAAAAAACCGAACATTTTACTTTAAGTTCAGAATTGCTTATTGTAATCCCCGCCGGCAGAGTATATGATAAAGTCGGCGTAGTTGTTGTAAAAGTTTGTTTTAACCAGTTGGGCGATATAAAATATTCTATTGTCCAATCATATGTGTAATTCCCAGCCGGAACATTATTGAGTTTGAATTCAAGTTTGCTGTTCGGCGAATATAAAACATAAAGTTGATTATTAGTTTTAGTCATATTTGCTTCTGTAATTTCAATATTTTGCGCTTCAAACGCTTTGCTGAACGAAGGAATATACTCGCATAACCAAACTTTATATTCGAGTTGAGATCCGCTTCTACCTATATCAATAGTAGCTGGTTCGACAGTTTTCCATAAACCCATATTATACTGTTCATATGAGCGCCACACTTTAACAGTCACTGTTGTGCCGGGCGCAAAT
The DNA here is from genome assembly GCA_029551925.1 of bacterium. Classification (GTDB taxonomy): domain Bacteria; phylum JAGOBX01; class JAGOBX01; order JAGOBX01; family JAGOBX01; genus JAKPEO01. The sequence goes on along the minus strand of JAKPEO010000067.1, from coordinate 34,737 downwards.
TTCGGCGTAACAAATTTGCCGTTTTCATCAGTAGTTGCGCGCACGCCATTGCAATCAACTATATACGGCGCAAGTTTATCAGGATGCTGAATTGTTACAATCGCAGTACGACCGTCAGCGCCTGCGTATTCTTTAACTGTTGATGCCGGCGGCATAATTTTTTGAGTTAATTGCGTAGTAGTAGTCGTTGTGGTAGTTGGTGCAGCGCCGGCTTTTTCAACGCCCCAAACTTCAAATTCAGCTACTATACCGACTGTTCCAAAACCCGGGAACCTAAATCCTTGAGTTATTTTCAACTGCACATAACGCGCTGTGAATTCTGTTACTTTTTTGTCGATTAATATAGAAGTATTGTTATTCACTTCATCGACCTTTGTCCAGTTAGTATTATTTAAACTACTATTGATTTCAAAAGCCGGCATAGCCCTTGATGTTTGAAATTTTATTACATACTTTGAAATAACGCATTCTTTACCTAAATCAACAGTCAAGGTTCTATTACCATCCATTGTAAACCATATAGTGGCATCTTTGCCGTCAACAGCATTAGAGCCAGGATACCCTATATCGCCGCTCGTAACAACTGTTTTATTCAACGCTAAATTTGTCGGCTCTGCTGTGCCGCCCACTGACCTAACGCCACGGCCGCTGCTTCTTGCATCGCGCGCAGTCGATTGAGCGCTCCTTGCGCCGCGCGCGCCTGCTGCTGACCGCACGCCACGCTGTGAACTTGATTCCGCTTTTTCTGCTTCTTCCATCTCTTTCTTTAAAATTGCTTTGATCTCTTCAACAGTTAAAAGTTTCTCTCCTTTTTCTGCTGATTTAGCATCTTGCTTATCAACGCTTTTTACATTGCGGCTTGATGTTCGACTATTATCTACCGATCTGCCGCTTGTTCTTGGATTTGCGAATAATCCAATTTCGCAAAACGCTAAAAACATAAATACAACAAAAAACACTCTCAAAAAATTTTTAAAATTTTTCATAAAAAACCTCCTAAAAATAAAAAATATAAATTTTATTTATGTCAACGCTGCAAGCAGCAAATTATTTTTTACCACGAATCTGACGAATATTACGAATCAGATAAAATTAAAATTTTCAAATGCCTAAAGACATTCTTAATTTTTGCCAATAAGTCACCAAGTCACTAAGTTTTATTTTATATTTCTTAATTCAAAATTCACAATCCACCATTTACAATTCACAATTAATGCGAATCTGTCATCAGCAACTCAAAACTCATCACTCAAAACTCAAAACTTTTTAAATCCGTTTTCCATCCGCGTTAAGAATTTTTTTAACTTATAAAGCGGGCGAAAATGTAACTCAATGCTCCGCATTGAGCGTTTTTCTCAAAGCAGAGATTGAGTTACACTCACGCGCGTCTTTTTATTAGTTAGCAATTTGCAATTGACAATTTTGGTTTTAGATTTGTATCTGCTTCCGCAATTGTCAATTGTCAATTGTTATATATGCCTCGCTCTCAAAAATGAAAACCGTCCCCGTTTTTACGTCCCCGTTTTTACTTAAATTCTCTAATTCCGCTTTCTATAACATTATTAAAAACATCCGTTGCTTTAATCGAATAATAATAATTTCTGCTATGTTGTGGTTTAGCAAAATTAATTTTTCCGTTTTTAGAATAGAAATTTATAACAATTTTTTCTGTCAAACGATTTTTATTTGTTCCGTGCAAAATTTCAAAAACCGAATATTCAGTTGTAGAAAATTCTAAAGTAACAGTGTCGCTGGCTGTATTGAAAACTTTAATATCAGTAAATTTATTATTATTTAATTTTGGTTTTTCTGATGCGGTTTTAATTAATCCCGGCGGATTAGGAAAAACTGATTTTTTTGTCTGTGGCTGTTCAAATTCTATTTCAATCTGATAATAGTATCTTGTATTTGGCTTTAAATCAGGAAGTATTACTTGCCTATCAGTTTTAGATAAAATTATTGCCTCTTTCAATTCCCAAGGACTTTGCCCGTATTTTATTGTCTGTAATTTTATATCTTCAAGATACTTTGTCCATTGCAAAACCGCTTTATTATCACTTACTATTGAAATAACTATTGAATCTTCTTTTTCTGATATTTTAGATTTAGGATTTTGTTCAGTATTTTGCGATTGAAGTTTATTTTCTGTTGTTCTAACAGTTCTTTTAGTGTGTAGATTAGATACAACTCTTTCTTCTGCATTAATAACAACGGTCATAATAAATTGGTTTAATAATACTAAAAAAATAATAAAGATTATTTGCATAATTTTTAACAATTTTCTTTTCATATTTTTTTTCCTTTTTTATTTTAAAACTTTAAAATCAAATCCGATATGTTAAATATATAGCCGATAAATTAGCAGTTGTCAACGCTTACTAAATTTAGTAAATTTTATACTACCACTCAATCAATTTTTTTCCGTTATTTCCGATTTATATGTTAAAATACTAATAAAAATTAGTGGTATTTTAATATAATTAAATAAAAAAAAGGAAAAATAAATAAAAATAAATGTTATTTTTTTTTATAATTACTTATACTAATAAGCAATTATTTTTTAAAAAAATCTTTTAAATTGACATTTTGGTAGGTAATACCTAACTTTTTTCTTATATTTTCGCGATGTTTCTCTACTGATTTTATTGAGATATTTAATAAGGCAGCAATCTCTTTATTTGACAAATCATTTTTAATATAATTACAAATTTCGAGTTCTCTTGGTGTTAAATTATTCTCACCAGAAATAATATTAATACCAGTTTCTATACAAATATCTTCTATTGTTTTTTTTGCCATATTAATAAGTTGTTCTTTATTTTTTTCTGAGACTGTTTTAAAATTGTCAATAATTGGTATAAGCATAAAATTAAGTTTATTAAATAAATCTTCTTTTAAAAGTTTAATATCATTTTCATATTTTTTTATTATCTCTTGAAGCATAATATTATTACTATCAATATTTTGTTTTTGCTGATCCGTTATTTCTGTAAGCCGTGCTATCTCTTTTTCGTTAATATCATTTTTATCTTTAATTTTTTTTAAATCTATTGATAAATTACTTACTGCCTTTTTTATTTGATATTTTAAATAAATTTTATGAATAATGAATAATATAATTAAAGATAAAATCGTGATAATCAAAACCCAATTAAAATTTTTAACACTTTTCTCTCTTTTTTTAGTAATCCATTTATCAATAAGATATGTCTTTTCTATATCAGTTATCTTTTGAATGCCATCATTAATTTCATTTAATAACTCAATTTTTTCTTTTTTTATTACCGCGCGAATTTTATTTATATAAATAGTCTCTACTTGCCTATAATTTAATAAACCTGGTTCTTCTTCTATATAATTATCAGGGGCTATAATATCTATTATAAAAAAATCGAGTTGATTTTTTTGCGCAAATTTTGAAAGTTCTAATTTTGTAGGAAATGTTTGCATTTTTAATTTCGGAAAATATTTGGTCATATAAGTATCTATTAAACTTTTAGCAATAACTCCGACAATTCCTGTTTCTATTTCATCAATAGACTTTATGTCAATAAAATTTTTAGTAAATAATATTGCTTTACTTTCAAAAATAGGTTTTGAAAAACTAAATTTATTTAACTCTTCTGGAATTTTTAATAAATTACCACAGATATCTACATAATCATTTTCTAACATACTTAATGCTTGTTCTCGCGATACAATAAAAAAATTAATTTTATAATTCTTTTTTTGCGCAAGTAAGCGCCAATAATCTACAAATAATCCTTGCGGTATGTTTTTATCGTCAATATAGGAATACGGCGCTTCGTCTTGAAATAACGCTATTCTTATTAATCTTTCATTAGCTGATAGAGGAGTAATCTTATTTGCGGCTATTTCACAAATAACAAAAAAAATTAAAAAATAAAATATTTTAAAATAATTTTTCATAAAAACTGATTATAATTAAACTATAAAACCTAATTATTGTCAAGATAGGATAAATAGTAGAAGAGTAGTAGTAAAAAACTACCATTTTTTTCTACCATTTTTTTATAAGTGTCATACTTGCACAAATGCACAAATGGACAAATGTTTTTTTATAAAATTCATAAATAAATTTATAATAAAATATTAAAATTAAATTTTGTATTGAAAAAAATAAAAATCTATATAAAAAATTTAATTAATTATTAAACTACTAACTCTATTTTGATTCCTAACGCGCATACAACGCTAATATTTTTTATTCAAAAACTCCGTTTTTGTCTGATATTTTTTTACTATAAGCGATTCAAAAATTTTTTTGCCTTTTGTAATAAACTCGCTGCCTAAAAGTCCTTTTCCATACAAAGCGGAATCGTCAACATAAACCTTTACTAAAAACCTTTCTTTTTTTCTACTCAACAAAAATTGAAATTACTACGCCTCAGATTTTTTTAATTTACATTATGAACGCATAACTTACAATAAGCGGCAAAACCGTTGTCGCTTCGGCAAATACCATCTGCTAAAACGAATCATCGATTTGCCTCAATATCGCGCGAACTAAATGACATTTTGCTCATTTGCTCGCTTATACTCGTAGCATCAAACGCGGTTATACTAATTTATTTTTTAGTAATTCGTTTTTTATTTTTTTATCTATTTTTTATCTTTCGCAAAAATATAACTTAATAATTTATAAATTAATTTTGCCGCTAAAAAATCGCAGTGTCTATTGACTTTGTTTGGACATAATTCCACAACATCAAAACCAACAACATTTTTTTTGTCTACTACTTTTTTCAACAATTCTAATACATCATACCAAAATAATCCTCCGGGCTCAGGCGTGCCGGTCGCAGGCATTATCGCTGGGTCAAATACATCAAGATCAATTGTTATATAAACATTTTCATTTAATCTATCTACTACTTTATCTTTCCAGTTTTTTCTTTTTAAAATTTGTTCAGCGTAAAATATATTATTTGCAGAATTTTTGTTTTTTTCGATTATATCCATACTTCTAATGCCCACTTGCACAGCTTTGCATTTTTCTAAAACTCGCGCCATCACGCAAGCATGATTATATTTCGAGCCATTATATTCATCGCGTAAATCTGAATGCGCGTCTAATTGCAATACGCTTAAATTCTTATAATTATCAGCATACGCAAATATCGCGCCGATGCTTATAGAATGTTCGCCGCCCAAACATACGACAAATTTATTTTGTTTGATATAATCTTCGATTTTTTTTTGCACAATTAATACCATTTGTTCAGGCGCAGAATTTATATATATCGGCTTATCAGTAAATATCCCATTTTTATAAACTTCTGTTTCAGTTTCAATATCATAAAATTCGAGCGCGGCAGATGCGTCAAGTATTGCTAATGGTCCTTTATCAGCGCCTTTCAACCAGGTGCTCGTTTTATCATAGCATACAGAAATTACCGCAATTTTAGAATTTTTTTTATTTGAAAATTCTGTGTCAAGCCCGGCAAATTTTTTAAATTTCATTTTTGCGTTATCCTTAAAAAATTTTAATTTTCAATATTTCAATACAAAAATTATTTTATAATTTAATAAATGTCATTTGTCAATATTTAATAAATTTTATTTCTGGGAATATACAAATTAAGAATTTTTGCGAAAGAAATTATAATAGAACTGATAAGAAGCGATTTTAGAGAAGATGATATTAAAAGTTCCAATTAGAGTTGGATACTTAATTACGAATAAAATGATGAAACTTCATAAAATACAGTTTTTTTGAATTTTTTAAAATTGAAAAAATGAAAAAATTACTTACTCAGGTTTGTAATATTTTTGAAGGCGAGCAATTAAAACAATCGAAGATTTTATCTAATTAGACATTATATTCAGATAATTCATAACAAAAGAATTTACCGTTTATTTTTTTTCAACAATTTTTATTTGTCTTTATATCTTTGAAGGTAGATTTGGCAGATGTGTTTTCGGGCGGCGCTTAGGCATATATTGGAAAACCAAACTCATCAGTTTTAAGCGCAAGAATAATTTGTTTTTTATCTGAACGTTTATCTTGCAAATTATAAGCAGTGCATAGTATTATTGATTAAGTCTATTAAAGTTTATAACATTATTATACAAATTGCTGAGTGGATTTGGTGGTTTATTTTGTTTATTTTTTGGTGCTGATTTTTATTATTTGACTTTATAAAAAAATATTTTAAAATAACTATTAATGAAAAAAATATTTGCTAATTTTTGGAGATTATCAGCGTCTATATTTCAAAAAGAAACACACTTTGATATAAATAATATTCCTGCTTTTATTAAAGCAAAACGCGAAAAAGCGTTGTTTATAACTTTTATTTATATTATGCTACAATATATATATATCAATTTTTTTAGATCCCACTTAACACAAGTAATGATAATATTTGGATTATTATCATTCAGCATCGTGTTAATAGGTTTTTTTATTTTTCTTACAAACCGTGCAACTCTTTCATTGAAAATCATTGTATATCCCACAATTGTTTTTAATGCCACTTTACTATTTTTTTTATTATCTAAAAATGATTTTCAAATTCGTAATCAACTTGGTAGTTTATACATTTTCACGATAAATAGTTTTTATATTATTTTAGTAAGCGCTTTCTTTTTAGGGAAAAAACATACTATCCTCACCGGTATATTGACCTTTACATATTTATTTATCGGCGTAATATTTACTAAAAATAAACTTATTTTTGAAAATATGGTGGGGCCATTGACTATTTTAATTTGTTTAGTAGTTATTCTGGTATATTTTAATCAACTTTTTGAAACAATAGTAGAACGTCTGATTTCATTAAAAAATAATCTTCAAACAGAAATTGAAGAAAAAACTAAAAATTATCAATTAGAAAAAGAAAAAGCAGAAAAAGCAAACGCCGCTAAAAATATATTTTTAGCTAATGTTAGCCACGATTTACGCACGCCGTTAAATTCAATTGTTGGCTTTACTGAACTACTTTCTGAAAATGAACTTTCGGAAAAAAATAAACAATATTTGAATATTATAAAATCCTCTTGTGGCGATTTAATGGCAATAATTAATGATTTGCTGGATATTTCAAAAATCGAAGCAAACAAAATTGATTTGAATTTAACGCCTATCAATATCAAAAATTTTATCAATAATATTTATTTGTATTATTATGAACAAATCAAAGCAAAAAATTTAGAACTAATAATAAATATTCAAAAAGAAATACCTGATATTTTAATATTAGATATTCACCGAACCAAACAAGTAATTTTTAATTTATTAAATAATTCTATTCAATATACAAACGCTGGTTATATTAAATTATCTATTTTTACTAAAAAAAAAGATAAGAATTTAATAGATTTAATCGTATCTATCGAAGATTCTGGCAAAGGTATTCCAGTCGAAGAAATTCAAAAAATATTTACACCATTTGAAACGGCAATAAACAAAAATTCTATAAAAACAGGTAGATTTGGACTCGGTTTATCAATCACTAAAAAAATCATTGAAGCAATGAACAGTAAAATAATCATTAAAAATAAAAAAAATCGACCTGGTTCTATTTTTACAATTGTATTCTCTAATATTGAAATTATACCTTTTGAAAATTTTTATGAAAACGAAAGCGTTAAAAATTTTGTTTTCGAAAAGGTCGATTGTTTGATTGTTGATGACATTGAAAACAATAGAATAATATTACGAAATATACTTGAAAAATTAGGGTTATCAGTTGTAGAAGTATCTAATCCTTTTGAAATAGTAGATACTGCTTTAAACATCAAACCTAAAATTATTTTCCTTGATTTAAAAATGCCAGAATTAGATGGTTTTGAAGTAATCAAACTTATTAAAGCTGAAGCAAAGCTTGCTGATATACCAGTTATTGCTATCAGCGCATTCGCGATTACTGATATTTTTGAAAAAACAAAGAATTATGGTTTTGCTGGCTTTATAAAAAAACCATTCACAATAGAACAAATTACCGAAGAATTAAAAAAATATATATCTTTTTCAACTATTGAAACAACAAATAATTCACAAACTATACAAAATACGGATAACCGTATTTCATTAAAAAAATGCGATAACGAAACTATTTTGTTTTTGAAAAATAAAATTCCAAAAACCTTAAAAGACGAATATATTATAAGCTTTGAAACTTTTTCTATTGACAGGATCGAAAAATTTTTAAAAGAAATTAGTATATTTGCTAATGATAATAAAATTAACCAACTCGAAAATTGGGCTTTGAAAACTTTACAATTTGCAGAGAATTTCGAAATTGACGATTTAAAAATTGCACTTACAGAATTTAAAATGTTAATATAATTTAAAAAGGATTTAAATTGGAGATGAATAATAATATTAAAAAAAAATCTGTTTTAATCGTTGACGATAATGCTAACGATATTAAAATACTCGGTAGCATCTTAAAAAAAAATAATTTTTCAATTAATATTGCTCAAACCGCTGATAGTGTATTTAAAATACTTGAAAATGAAATTGTTGATTGCATTTTACTTGATATTACTTTACCTGATATGGACGGCTTTGAAATATGTAAACGTTTAAAAAAAATTGAAAAAATCAAAGATATACCAGTTTTATTTGTCACTGGCAGAGCGGATGTAATTAGCATTATTAACGGCTTTAAAGTTGGCGGACAAGATTATATTGTAAAACCATTTATCGCTGAAGAATTATTAGCGCGCGTAACAAATGCTATAAACTTAAAAAGACTAAATTTTCAATTGCAAGAATTAGTAGATGAAAAAACTAAACAACTTGTTTTAGAAATTCAAAAACAAAAAGAATATGAAAACAAACTATTAGAAGCTAAAGAAAATTTAAATATAAAAAATAATACTTTACAAGAATTAATTAAACATATTGAAACTGAAAAAAATAATTATCGTAATGAAATAATCAATAATTTACAAACTGTTGTTTTACCAATGCTTGAAAAATTAGAAACTAAAATCAATGCCTCTGATAAATATATTATCGAAGATTTAAAAAAAATAATTTCAGGGTTATTTTGTAATAATAATAATATATTCAAGCAAATGCTTACTAAATTATCGCCACGCGAGTTTGAAGTATGTTCGTTAATAAAAGACGGCAAATTAAATAAAGAAATCGCAGATATTTTAAATATAAGCGAGGAAGCAGTAAAATTTCATAGAAAAAATATCCGCGAAAAATTTAATATAAAAAATAAAGATATTAATTTACAGTATTTTCTCAATAATATGACCCTGTAAAAAATGTGTAAATTCTAAAATATAAAAATTAAAACAGCGCAAATATAAATTAAGTTTATAAAAAAATCAAAAATTGCTTGATTTTTTTGTCATGATATTTCAGTCCACTATAGTTTTTATCTCCGCGCTCTGTTTTTTACCTGTTTTTCTTTTCACTCGTAAATGTTGGTTTTACGATAACATTTCTTTTTTTTATTGACAAAATTAATTTTTTAACATAAAATAATAATTAGCGCCTGCGCTGCGCGTGGTTATTGCGGAGCATTTTGAGCCATTAATAAAAAAAAGGGATGAGTTCGTTGAAATACGATAATAATATGCCGCTCACAGTGGCGGAAATTAGAGTCTGTATGCGAACCATAACCCACCTTGTTTTACAAGGTTCAAATTACTGCAATTAACGGCAGCGCGGGTTTTTTTATTTTATAACGCGATATACAACAGGAGTTGAAATAAGATGTTTACAACAATACCATTAGATGATGCGGTAAGTATAATAAATATGACTCATAAAAATCCCGCGGCAGTATTGGGAATGCATAAAGTAAAAATATTTGATAAAGAAGCAATCGCTGTGCGGACTTGTATTCCTGATGCCAAAGATGTATTTGTTGTAGATTTAGAAAACCAAAAAAATATATATCATATGCAGCGCGTTCATCACAGTGGTCTATTTGAAGCGCTGATATTCAATCGTAAAGAGCGTTTTAAATACAAATTTAAAATGCTCGATTATTTTAATAATGAACATTATATTAATGATGTATATTCATTTTGGACAGAAAAATTAACTGAATTTGATAGATATTTGTTTAATCGCGCACAGCATTATAAAATATACGATAAAATGGGCGCGCATATTATGGAAGTTGATGGCGTAAAAGGCGTGCATTTTGCAGTATGGGCGCCGAACGCTCAAAATATTAGCGTAGTAGGAAATTTCAATAATTGGGACGGCCGCAGGCATCGAATGATAAAAGACGAAAATTCAGGGATATGGACATTATTCATTCCAGATCTATGTGAAGGCGATCTTTACAAATATGAAATCAAAGGGTATCACGGTAATATATTTTTAAAAGCAGATCCCTATGCTTTTTATTCGGAATTACGGCCGGCTAATGCTTCGATTGTTTGGGATATAAATAAATATAAATGGAACGATGCAGAATGGCTGCATCAGCGATATTATACTAATCATTATGAAAAACCTATTTCTATTTATGAAGTGCATTTACCATCTTGGCAACGCACATTAAAAAACGAATTTTTGAATTATCGCTATTTAGCGCATAAATTAGTAGAATATGTCAAACAGCATGGTTTTACTCATATAGAATTACTGCCGATTTTAGAGCATCCGTTAGATGCATCGTGGGGCTATCAAGTGACTGGTTATTTTGCTCCGACGAGCAGACTCGGCACACCTGAAGATTTTATGTATTTTGTTGATTATTGTCATCAAAACGGAATAGGCGTGCTGTTAGATTGGGTACCGGCGCATTTTCCAAAAGACGGACACGGCTTGATTAATTTTGACGGTACTGCATTATACGAGCATGCTGACCCGCGTCAAGGCGAGCATTTAGATTGGGGCACGAAAATATTTAATTTCGGAAGAAATGAAGTTAAAAATTTCTTGATTTCAAGCGCGTTATTTTGGATTGATAAATATCATATTGACGGGTTGCGCGTTGACGCTGTTGCGTCAATGTTGTATTTAGATTATTCTAAACCTGACGGCGCTTGGGTGCCGAATTGCTACGGCGGCCGCGAAAATTTAGAAGCAATCGAATTTTTAAAACATCTAAATTCTATCGCTTATCAAAATTATCACGGAATAATGATGATAGCAGAAGAATCTACCGCTTGGCCCGGAGTATCCAAACCGACTTGGGCTGGCGGCCTAGGTTTCGGTTTCAAATGGAATATGGGCTGGATGAACGATACATTGACTTATATTTCAAAAGAACCGATTTATAGAAAATATCATCATTCGAATATGACTTTTAGTATGCTTTATGCGTTTACTGAAAATTTTATTTTGCCGTTTTCGCACGATGAAGTAGTGCACGGTAAATGTTCGATGATAAATAAAATGCCGGGCGATTATTGGCAGAAGTTTGCAAATCTTAGGGCATTATATACTTACTTTTTTGGGCATCCAGGCAAAAAACTTTTGTTTATGGGCAGCGAATTTGGGATGTTCGACGAATGGACAGATAGTAAAAGTATTGATTGGCATTTGTTAGATTATGAATATCACAGAAATTTATTAAAATGCGTATCTGATTTGAATCGTATATATAAATCTGAACCGTCGCTATATCAAAATGATCATAATGGCAATGGCTTTGAATGGATTAATTGCAATGACAGCGATAATTCAATTTTTTCTTTTATCCGCAAAGCTAAAAAATTTGAAGAACAGACAATATTTGTTGTGAATTTTACACCGGTGCCGCGTTATGATTATACATTGGGTGTGTATTTCAATACTCCGTATAAAGAAATATTTAATAGCGATTCTAATATTTACAGCGGTTCGAATATCGGAAACGGCGGAATAATCTATCCAAAAGATTATAAATCATTCGGCAAACCCTTTTCAATCTCTGTGACTGTTCCGCCGCTTGCCGGAATAATTTTAAAACCGCAATTTTAAGGAAATGTGAATAATTATTATGGAATGGAAATTTGATAATTTAAAAAATGAATGGAATTTAATTGATAATAATGACGCTATTTACAAAATCAAAACAATAGTTAAATCAAAGAATCCAAAAAATAAATTTGTTATTAAATCTTATTATTCGATTTTTTTGGCTGGCAAACATAAAGCAAAACTAACTGAAAAGAAAAATCAATTATGGATAAAAGACACAATTCGCAAATTCCAAAATCAAAAAGAGCACGATGATTATTTGACTGAAAAAAAAAAGCAAGTATATCAAAAAATCCATTCTTTTTTCTATAAAAAAACTGATAAAGATAATTAATCAATGCGAGATTATTGCGGCTTTGCTCAGGTTTTATCAAAAAAAAAAGAACTATTAATAATCCTATTAATTTTTATTTTTTCTATCGCCGCTTATTTTAATTCTTTTTCTATACCTTTTTTATTTGACGATATTTCGCTTATTGTAGAAAATCAGGATTTAAAGAATTTCAAGAATATTTTTAATTTATTTGCCGTTGATTTTTTTCAAGGAAAAACTAACGCTGTTATGAATAATTCTGATATTGGCTATTATCGTCCGATTATTTCTATTTCTTATTATTTTGATTATTTTATATGGCGCTTGAATGCCGTCGGCTATCATATCACTAATTTTGGCGTTCATTTTTTGAACGCTCTGTTATTTTTTTATTTTGTAAAATTGTTATTTGCTGATTTTAAATTAGCCGTTATTGCCGCATTGATATTTTCTATACATCCGCTGCATACAGAATCAGTTAGCTGGATTTCAGGCAGAACTGATGTTATCGCTGTTTTTTTTATTTTATTAACTTTAATTGCGTATATCTTATATATTCGCAATTCAAAAAAAAATTATTTAATTTTATCTTTGTGTTTTTTTATATGCGCTCTGTTAGCAAAAGAAATATCTGCGATTGTTCCTTTTATAATCATAGCGTTAAATTTTAAAATCAAAAATGAAAAATTAAAAATAAAGTATTGGCAGCTTGCATTTTTCGCTGTTTTAATAGCGTATGGACTCATTAGATTTTTTATTTTAGATGTTTCGTTAGCGGTTAATGACTTTAAAATTGAAAGATTCTATTCATTTATAATTTTAGGCATTCCCTATTATTTAAAAAAAATTTTTCTGCCGTTTAATCTAAATGTTTACCTGCATTATGAATTATTGAAAATTAATTATATTGCAATTTTATTTTTGGCGAGTGTTTTAATCTTTGTTATTGCGTTATTGATAAAATACAGAAAAAAAATAGATTATTTGATTTTATTTTCGCTGTTTTTTTTTACTATTTCATTATTGCCAATTTCAAATATTCTGCCGATTTCGTTAGCGCCTGATTATGAATTGACTATCGCCGAGCGGTTTATGTATCTGCCGTCTATTCCTTTAATTTTAATAGTTTCTTATTTTTTAACTAAAATTCCCAATACAAAAATTTTTTATTCAATTTTAGTTTTTATTTTTGTGGCTTTAATTTGTTTGACAATTATTAGAAATCGAGAATGGCAGTCAGAAGAAAGATTGCTAAATAATGCTTTAATACAATCGCCTAATTCTCTGCTTATTATAAATAGATTAGCGAATATCTATAAAAATAACGGAGAGTATCAAAAAGCGATAGATTATTATTTAAAAATTTATAATAAAAATCCGCGGTTTTACGGGATTAATAATAATTTAGGCGCAATATTTATGGAACTTAATGATTATCAAAAATCATTCGAGTATTTTAATAAAGAATTAGAATATTATGGTGACAACGCGATAGTTTATAACAATATCGGATTAATATTTATCAATTTAAAAAAATACGAGCAAGCGCTGCATTATATTGGTAAAGCAATAAAATTACAGCCGGATTATGCGTATGCTTATAATAATTTTGGCGTGGCATTGATAAACCTACGAAAATATGACGATGCTCGAAAATGTTTTGAATACGCTATTAAATTAGCGCCGGAATATCAAGCGCCGCGCGATAATTTGAAATTATTAGATGATTTATTTAAAAAAAATCAAAATTAACTCGCAATATTTTTTTTAGATGATAATACGAAAAAATATGCCAAATATATTTGCTGATGTATTAATTATCGGCGCGGGACCAGCTGGGCTTTTTACTGCCATCAATATTGAAGCAAAAAACAGGCAAATAATTATTCTCGAAAAAAATCAGTGCGCTGGCAAAAAATTATTATTAACAGGCAACGGCAAATGCAATATTACTAATTCTGCGGCAATATCTGATTTTTTTGATTATTATAATCACAAAGCAAGAAAATTTATTCGTAAAGCGCTATTTAATTTTGATAATATAGCGCTTCAAAATTTTTTTAGAAACTATGATATTGAATTTTACGCTGACGCTGATAATCGAATTATCCCTAAAAATGCTAATGCCGAAAAAATTCGCAATATTTTAATAGATTGCTGTAAAGCAAAAAATATAAAAATACACTATGATGAACCTGCAAATAAAATAGAAATTATCACACAAAATGCAAAAAAAAAATTTTGCGTTTATACTGATAAAAATATTTATTTTGCAGATAAATTAGTGTTATCAACTGGCGGCTGCTCGTATCCGCAAACAGGTTCGACCGGCGACGGCTATAAATTTGCCGAAGCACTCGGGCACGCTATTATTACGCCGAAACCTGCGCTTTCACAGATTTTTATTAAAGATTTTCAATTATCAGATATTGCAGGTTCAAGTTTAAAAACTGCGCGGCTTATATTTTTTCGCGCTTCAAAAAAAATCGCTGAACTAACAGGCGAAATTTTAATAACGCATAAAGGATTAAGCGGAATACCTGTTATCAATATAAGTCGCGAGATTAGTTCTGGCGATACTATTATTATTTCTTTTATTGACAATCAGCAGTTAAAATTTACAAATAATTTCAAACAACTTTTGCATACAAATCAAAAAAAATCTTTGAAAAGTATTTTGAAAAAATTTGAATTATCTGAACGACTGATAGAAAAAATGCTCGCGCTTGCATCAATTAAAACTGATATTTTGGTATATCAAATTTCAAAAGAAGAAAAAGAACGGCTATTAAAAACCTTAACACATTTTGAGATGACAGTATTGTCAAGCGGCGATTTTAATACCGCTATGATTACAGCAGGCGGTATTGCTTTGAATGAAATTAATCCTGCAACTATGGAATCATTAATAATACCGAATTTATATTTTGCTGGCGAAATACTTGATATTGACGGCTTCAGCGGCGGATTTAATTTACAAGCAGCTTTTTCAACTGCTAAACTTGCTGCCAGCAATATTTGAATTAATGGATACAATATTCTTTACACTTGAATAGCGAGCATAAAAAAAAATTATATTTTTAACAAGCAAATGAAAATTAATAAATGTAATTTTTATACCCTGAGCGAGGTGCTTAAAGATGAATAAAATTCAAGAAAAAATTTTAAAACATCGGTAAAATCCTATATTCCAACAATTTTAATATTTTTTCTATTTTTATTATATAACTAAGTATATTTTTTAAGATTTTATAATGTATTGTATATATTGTAAAATTATTCCTAAATAGCGAATTATAAAAAAAATTGAAATGGTGGGTTATCAAATAACAAGCCGAACTTTTAAAAATTGTTTTTAAAAATAATACTCTAATCATTACGAATTATTAAATTTACTAAATAAATTTTTCAATTTTTTTAATGAAAAAATATAGAATATCGAACATTCCTTTCTGCTTTCTTAAATATGTGGTATATGCCGAAGTGTTGTCCGGAAATACTTCGAATAGGTCTACAATCAAAGATATTTTGAAAAAAATAATAAAGATTAGTAAAAATAAAAAATGTTTAATTACAGCGATAGAGTAATGAGTAGCGATGAGAATTTTAATATGTTAGTTAAAAACAAGTTCAATTATGTGCGCAATTTATCATAGAACAGAAAAATCTATTAAAGTGCACATTTATATAGTTATTATTTTTTAAACTTAGGGTCAATACTTATTGCTATTTTTTTTAGTTTTTTGCGTAACTATGGTATAATAAAAACAGTGAATCCATAGGTTTTGAAACATTACGCTTTATTTTTTAGATGCTTTTATTTTCACTCGTTAATATTGTTTTTGCATAAATCGGTGTTAAATGAATTGACTAATTAAAAAGAATATTATATAATTAATATTTTTTAAAAATGTTTTTTTAGTTTTTATGAGTTAGGAAAAAAAATGGGAATAATTATTTCGATAGTTAATCAGAAAGGCGGCGTAGGCAAGACAACAACTGCTGTTAATTTAGCTGCGGGATTAGCGATATTAGGTAAAAAAGTATTGCTTATAGATATTGACCCGCAGGGAAATGCCACTTCTGGATTGGGTATTAATAAAGACAAACTTGAAAAAAGTATATATAATGTATTTATTGATAATACAAATCTTGAAAATACAATAAAAATAACTGATATTGATAATCTTTTTATAGTGCCGGCAAATAATGATTTAATTGGCGCTAATGTTGAACTGCATAATGTTGAACAGCGTGAGAAAATTTTGCATAATAAAACAGAGCGCGCGCGTTATAAATTCGATTATATTTTTATTGATTGCCCGCCATCGCTTGGATATTTGACGCTTAATGCATTAGTAGCGTCCGATTCGTTTTTAGTGCCTTTGCAATGCGAATTTTTTGCGATGGAAGGACTTGCGCAATTAATAAATACTTTTAATTTAGTGCGCGACCGGCTGAATCAAAATTTGTATATTGAAGGAATATTATTAACTATGTTTGATAAAGACAAACATATATCAATTGAAATTGAAAAAGAAGTGCGCGAGCATTTTAAAGATAAAGTTTTTAAAACTACTATCCCGCGCGATATAAAATTAACAGAAGCGCAAAGTTTCGGAAAACCGATAATGCTTTATAATATGATTACAAAAGCGTCAACTTCATATTTACAACTCTCTAAGGAGGTAATAACAAATGCAAAAACCAGTATTAGGTAAAGGTATAAATGCGCTGATACCAGAAAACGCTACGCCGCTTACTGAGAAACCGCAAAATAATATAATTTTGTATGTTTCAATTGATTCAATAAAGCCGAATATATATCAGCCGCGTAAAGCATTTGACGAATCGAATTTACAGGAATTGGCTGATTCAATAAAATCTATAGGTATAATTAATCCGTTGATTGTGCGCGAAGAAGGCGATAATAAATATCAATTAATAGCAGGCGAGCGCAGATGGCGCGCTGCGAAACTCGCAGGAATTTCTCATATACCTGTAATTGTTCAAAAAGCGGATAATCAAGAAATGCTGGAAGTTGCAATTATCGAAAATATTCAACGCGTTGATTTGAATGCGTTAGAAGAGGCGGAAGCGTATCAAGCGCTGCTAAAAGAATTTGGTATGACGCACGAAGAAATTGCTGAAAAAGTCGGGAAAAATCGTTCAACAGTGACTAATACTTTGCGTTTATTAAAATTGCCATTTGAGATAAAAGATGCATTGCGAAAAAATATAATTACTATGGGTCACGCTCGGGCATTGTTGGCATTAGAAGATAATGAAACTGAAATGTTGAAAGTATTTAAAACGATTATCAACGACGGTATATCAGTTCGCGAGACAGAATTATTAATAAAAAAACTTTCAAAATCCGAAGAAAAAACCGGCGCCGTGCGCGCAGTTAAATCGCGCGTGACAGTAGAAATCAGACATTTAGAAGAAGAATTGATGGAGCATTTAGGCACAAAGGTTTCGATAAAAGACAAAAATCATCGCGGAAAAATAATTATTGAATATTATAGTTTAGATGACTTTGAAAGATTAATGGATAAAATCAAAAAATAAAAATAAGGAAATTGCTAATCGTAAATTTAACTCTATAAAATTATAATAAGTTAAAATCTTCCGAAAACAGAAAAGGAAAAAGTTATGGAAAATTATAATTCATCAAATCGTCCGATACTAAAAGATGACGCGGTCATCGGTATAATAAATCGCGGAGAATGCGCTTATCGTTTTATTAGGTCAGTTCAAGAATATAATATTGAAAATAACACCGCATTGAAAACAGTGGCATTTTATATAGACGATGATAAAGATGCGCCATTTGTTAAATATGCTGATTATTCTTGCAATTTCAATAAAATACCGATGGCTTCGCAGAGTAAAGGCAATATTTATATTAACAAAAATGTTTTATTAAAAGCATTGGATATTATGAATTGCGATGCTGTTTGGGTCGGGTGGGGCTTTGTTTCAGAAGATTCAGAGTTTGCGGAATTAATAGAAAAATCTGGAAGAGTATTATTAGGTCCGTCGTCTTTTTCAATGGCGCAATTAGGCGATAAAATTACTGCGAAAGAATTAGCGGAAAAATCAGGTGTGCCGATTTTACCGTGGAGCAAAAAATCTGTAAAAACAATAGATGAAGCAAAGATATATGCGAAGCAGATAGGTTATCCTGTAATTATCAAAGCGGCAAATACCGGCGGCGGCCGCGGTATAAGATTCGCATATTCTGAACAAGAGATCGAAAAACAGTTTACAGCTGCGCGCGAAGAAACAATTAGAATAACAGGCGATGATATTGTGTTTATGGAACACTTTATTGAGACAGGCCGACATTTAGAAGTGCAGATTGCCGCTGATAGATATGGTAATGTTTATTCTTTTGGCGTGCGCGATTGTTCAGTTCAGCGTAAAAATCAGAAAATTATTGAAGAGACTCCGCCTGTTAATATTTCTCGGGAAACTCTTGAAGATATGCAGAAATCAGCGCGCGCGCTTATTAAAACTGCAAAATATGAAAGCGTCGGGACAGTAGAATTTATCTATTGTATGAAGACCGAAAAATTTTATTTTATGGAAGTAAACACGCGATTGCAAGTAGAGCATCCGATAACAGAGCAATTATACAATATTGATTTAATAAAAATTCAGATAGAAGTAGCGCGCGGTAAAGAATTAAAATTTGAGAATTTACAGCCGCGCGGCTGCGCAATTGAATTAAGATTG
This sequence comes from bacterium, assembly GCA_029551925.1. Classification (GTDB taxonomy): domain Bacteria; phylum JAGOBX01; class JAGOBX01; order JAGOBX01; family JAGOBX01; genus JAKPEO01. Next base: position 15,769 of record JAKPEO010000067.1, on the reverse strand, counting down.
AACGCTGAAGATGCGGAAAATAATTTTACGCCGGCGCCGGGGAAAATATTAAATTATAAAATACCGGCGGGCGCAGGAATACGCATTGATTCAGGTATTGACTCCGGTTCGACAATACCGACAAAATTCGATTCTATGATTGCTAAAATAATAGGTTATGGTCAATCGCGCAGCGAGGTGTTAAGCAGATTAGAGCGCGCATTAGATGAAATTAATATTTTAATAGACGGCGGTGCTACGAACCGCGCGTTTTTAAAAGCATTATTAAAAAATCCGGATATTCGTAAAGGCGCGGTATCTACAAGATTTGTTGAAGAGTTATTGCAAAAGACTCCAAAAATTATCGAACGCAAAAATTGGCATTTAGCGATGATAGCCACAGCAATTGAGCAATTTGCTAAAAAATATATTGATGATATTAACAATTTTAAAAATCAATTTAATCGCGGCGGTTATTTGAAAACATTAGAATTAACAAGCGATAAAGAAATAACAATTTCGCATAATGGCGTAAATTATAATTTTTTTATTGAATATGTGGGCAATGATATTTTTCATATCAAAATCAATGGAAAAAATATAGTTGTCAAATATATTTGGGAACAAAATGAATCAATAATGTTTTTTTATAATAAGCGCTTTATAGTCCAGATGATAGAGCGGGGAAATATTACTCAGTGCGAATTAAACGGCACGCCTTATCCTTTTGAATTAGAGGCAAAAGGAATAATCAAATCTCCTACGCCTGCAATGGTATTGTCAATACCTGTAAAAAAAGGCGATAGAATTTCACAAGGGCAATTGCTTATTGTATTAGAAGCAATGAAAATGGAAAGCGCTGTCACCGCGCCGGCCGACGGTATTATCTCAGAAATATTAGTAAGAGAAGGCGAGCAGATAGCGGCTGGGCAGATATTAATAAAAATTGAAGGGAACGAAACAGCCAAAAAAACAAATGCTGAAACAGCCGGCAAAATTGAACAAATAGATTTTTCAGAATTAGAAATTGAAATTGATAATATTCAAAAACACAATCAAACAGAAATTTGGGATTTTATAACGCGCGAATATTTGGGATATTTTTTGGGGTTTGATATTAAAAGTAAACCGAGCGATGCAATCCAGCGAATATTAATTTTTACGCGAAGATTCAGCGAATATAATGAAAAAATTATACAATTATTCATAAATGCGATTGAAATATATTTTGATATTGAAATTTTATTTTCCAATATTCAATATTCGCTGCAAACAATAAATAGAAATGTCTCTATTTCAGAATTGCTAATGCACTATTTCAAAAGACCGAGCGACGCTGAAAAAGGAATGCCCGAAGATTTTTTGACTAAACTCAAAAATGCGATGCGCTGGTATAATTCAAGTAAACTGCATAATATCAGTCAAGACACTCGCTCGATTTTTAGAATTTATCGCGCGCATTCAAATATAAATATTATTAACGAACTTTTATTGTTGACATTATTTGAACTGCAAGATTTATTTGAAAAACTAAATTTTGAAAAAGTATCGGAAATTTTAATTGAAAAATTGGGAAATTTAGCGGCGCTCACAAAATCGCAATATCAGCGAATCGCTGACGTTGCGCTGAATCTTCAATATCTATTAATGTCAAAATACAGATTGAATTTAATAAAGGATACGCGTAAATCATTAATAGAAGAGTTATTAAAATCTATTTGTTCAGCGCCTGAAAATTTCGCTGAAAAACGAAAGTATGTTCATCGCGCAATTTGCGAATCAAGCAGATTTATAATATTAAAATTAATTGAAATGTATAATAATGCCGAACAGGAAACAATCAAAAATATTGCATTAGAATTATTAGCGCGCAGATTCAATCGCGATAGAAAATATAAAAATACAGAATATCATAAAATAAACGATATTGTGTTTTGTATTGAAAATTCATTTGTTAATGAAAATATTTTTAGATGTTTATTGATGATATCCGCGCTTGATAAATTTAAACAATCAGTAAATGAATTATTAGAAATTATTGAAAAACAAAAAATATGTGAAATTATTGTTTTAATAACAGAAGCGAATACTGCTGATATTGTTGATATTAGTAAAATATTAACTGACAGGAGATTATCCGTAGAATTTTTGTCTATTGGTTATATTTTAAAAAATGAACAAACAATAGAGTTTCAGACTTACACAACTTCTGATAATGGCTGTATTGAATTAAATGAAAATTATATGTCATTATTTCCTAATGCTTATCGCGAATTTAATATTCAGAGATTAGCAAAATTCAAATTAGAATTATTATACAAAGACAACAAAGTATATATTGTGAACGCCACAGCGCGCAATAATAAAAAAGACGAGCGGTTATTTGCGTTTGTTAATGTCTATGACGCTAATCCTGTGTATTCAGAAGACGGTATGTTAAAAAATATTTTCGGTTTTGAAAATTCTTTTATGGACGCAATATTGACAATGCGCAATATTCAAGCGAAACGCAAACAGCGATTATTGTGGAACCAAATAATAATAAATATTCATTCGTATTTGAAAATTTCGCTGCCTAATGTGGAGCATTACGGCAAATATTTAGTCAAGCATATAGAAGGACTCGGTATTGAAAAGATAGTTATTCATGCTCCGTCAAGACCTTATGGTCAGTCTGAAACTGATATTTTAAAATCATCGAAAAAATATTCTAAATCAGGCGGGATACTTGAATATACTTTTGAAATAATATCAAATAACCAATATTTTATAAAACGCGGATATGTAGATAAAAGTATAATTGAACCAATAGATGATTATACAATGAAGGTTATAAAAGCCAAACAGCGCGGGTGTTTATATCCTTATGAAATAATAAAATTATTAACGCGTAAAGCGGCATATATTGCAGCGCCAGCTATTGAAAAATTACCGCGCAGCGAATTTGAAGAATATGATATAATCGTCGAAAATAATGAACAAAAAATAATATCGGTAAATAATCGAGAATACGGGCAAAATACTTCAAATATAGTATTTGGCGTGATTTCTAATAAAATGAGCAATTATGATTATTCCTTCAAACGGGTAATAATATTATCTGACCCTACAAGCGATGTTGGCTCGTTAGCGGAACAGGAATGCAGAAGAATAATAGCAGCATTGGATTTAGCGGAAAAATTAAAATTGCCGGTTGAATGGATTGCGACTTCCGCTGGCGCGAGAATTGATATGAATAGCGGCACAGAAAATTTAGATTGGACTGCCGCAGTATTGAGAAGAATTATAGAATTCACGCAATTTGGTGGCGAGATAAATATAATTGTAGTAAATGTCAATGTCGGCGCGCAATCTTATTGGAATGCTGAAGCCACTATGCTGATGCATACAAAAGGAATTTTGATAATGTTGGAAGAATCGAGTATGCTGTTAACAGGCAAAAAAGCATTGGATTATTCAGGCAGCGTATCTGCTGAAAATAATGTGGGCATCGGCGGAGTAGAAAGAATTATGGGACCGAATGGTCAGGCGCAATTTCGCGCAGCTGATATAATCGCCGCATATAATATATTATTCAAACATTATGAATTTACATACGCTCCGCAAAATTTGAAATATCCTCCCAAATTCAATACGCTTGATTCTATTGATAGAAATGTCTGTGAATATTCTTATAATGACACATTAAATCAGGGTTTTAAAACAATTGGCGATATATTATTAGCTGAGAAAAATCCGGAGCGTAAAAAGCCGTTTGATATGAGACAAGTGATGAATGCTGTGATTGATACTGACGCAAGTTATTTAGAAAGATGGCAGATGATGAAAGATGCTGAAACCGCTATTGTTTGGGAAACGCGAATAGGTGGTTATTCTTGCGGGTTGATTGGTATTGAAAGTAAGCCGCTGGCGCGTGTTGGTGAAATTCCAAATGACGGGCCTGAAACTTGGACTGGCGGTACATTATTTCCTCTGTCGTCTAAAAAAACAGCGCGCGCAATTAATGCGTTGAGTAATAAATTGCCATTAGTAGTTTTAGCGAATTTATCAGGATTTGATGGTTCACCGGAATCAATGCGCAAATGTCAATTGGAATTTGGCGCAGAAATAGGTCGCGCGATTGTGAATTTTCAAGGACCGATAATTTTTATTGTTATATCGCGCTATCACGGCGGCGCGTATGTGGTATTTTCTAAAAGATTAAATTCTTCAATCAAAGCAGCGGCAATAGAAGGGACATTTGCCTCTGTTATCGGCGGCGCATCAGCGGCAGCAGTTGTATTTAATAAACAGGTAATAAAAGAGACGCTTAATGACAGCAGAATAATTGAAGCGCAAAAAAAATTGCAATCGTCTGGGACATTTAATAAAAGAGAATATGACGAATTGTATAAACAGGTATTGAATGAAAAACAATCTATGATAGCGCAGCAATTTGATAAAATACATTCTGTTGAGCGCGCAATTAAAGTAGGGTCTATTGATGAAATTATTAAAGCGGAAACATTGCGAAGATATATAATTGAAAACTTATCACAAAATATAGATAAAAAAATATAGGATTTATTGGCTATATCGTTCGGTAATTTAGTTTTAAATTGCCGAACGATATAGTTTTTTTTGAAATTAAATTAATAGGTTATTAATGATTTAACATCGTATTTACTGATTTTTGATTTGCCGTTTAAAAATGAAAGTTCAATCAAAAATCTGAAACCGATGACATTGCCGCCTAATTGTTCGACTAATTTAGCTAATGCTTCGGCAGTGCCGCCTGTTGCGAGCACATCATCGACTATTAAAACATTTTCGCCTTTTGCTATCGAATCGATATGAATTTCAAAACTATCTGTGCCGTATTCAAGCGCAAATGATTGCGATATTGTTTTATATGGTAATTTTTTTGGCTTGCGCGCAGGAATAAAACCTGCTTTTAATTTATATGCAACTGTTGCGGCAAGAATAAACCCTCGCGCTTCTGCTCCTAAAATCTTATCTATTTTCAAATCTTCGACTGAATCTTCAAACCATTTAATTGTTTTTCTGAAATGTTTAGGATTGCCAAGCAGCGGAGTAATATCTTTGAATATTATTCCAGCTTTTGGAAAATCAGGAATATCACGAATAATTGATTTTAATTCTTCCATAGTTTTGACTTCCTCCATTAATAAAATAATAAAAATTTTTAAATATTATATACTATTTTTTTGAAAAATCAACTATAAAAAAACAAGTAAAATAAAAGAATTGAAAAAATAATTTTTGTATTTGCATTTTTTTTGATTTTGTGCTATACTATAATGCTAAAAAAAAAATGAAAAAAAATGTATTAAAAATCGTTTTAATTTTGGTTATAACAAATATTTTATTTGTTACATTAGCCGTTTCTGCAGAGACCAACGCCGTACTTTTGTTTGATTCTAAAAAGATAGCAGATGGCGAAAGATTAACAGTTCCGTTGATTTCGCCTGATGGTAAAAGAATTGTATTTTCAAACTTAAAAAGAGATAAATTATGGCTTGCAGATTTAGATGAAAAAAATAATGCGAAAATAATAGCGGACGCAGACGGTTGCGGTTTAAATATCCAATGGCTCGGAAATAATAAAATATTGTATTTAAAACAAACTGCTGACGATTATAAAAGAAACACATATAGTTTATTTATTTACGATATTGAATTAGGGAAGAGCATACAGTTAACTGCTGCTACCTACGACAAAAATAATCCAATAATAGTAGATGATTTGATATTTTCTGCCGCTGATTTAGAAAATCAATCGTCTGACAAAAATAGATTGACAATTGAAAAAATTGATGAACAGATAAAAAAACTTTTAAAAGGTATATTTCCATTTAAAAAATTTGACGATAATAAGATAGCACTTGAAGGCAATAATATTTCACTGCAATCAAAGGCATTAAAAGTTGATAGCGCCGCAAAATCAAAAAGCGCAGAGTTGCCGCAATATATTTATTATACAGATAATTTAAAATTATTAGAATTAAACACTAAAACTTTGGAAAAGAATTTAATAGATGAGCGAGTTATTTCTTTTAATGTTTCGCCAAACAACAAACAAATAATATTTAATAAAGACGATGATATTATACTCTATAATATTCCAAATAAAAAAAAGATGAAGATAGATACGGGGGCATTTCCTGTGTGGATAGATAATAATCAAATAATTTTTATTAAGACATATGATAATGGGCATGATATAGTGACATCAGATATTTATTTAAAAAATGTCAATAATTCATTAGCGGCAGCGAATATTACAGATACGCTTGGAGAATTAGAATACGAGCCGTGCTATGATTTTCAGAGCGGAAGAGTGTATTATAGTTCGTTGCGTGACGGAAATATAAAATATTTTAAATTAAACATAAAAAAATAAATTTTTAAAGGGGGTATTTTTTATGTTAAAAAAAATTTTATTAGTGATCGTATTAATTATATCAATTGCTTTGAACGCTTTTGCACTTGATGATTTGAGTAATATTTTAGTTGTGATAGACCCTGGTCACGGTGGCGATCAGCCAGGGGCAATAGGACCTACTGGTTTAAAAGAAGCAGATGCAGTATTGACGATTTCTAAAAAAGTGCGTGATAAATTAACCGCTCGCGGCGCGCGTGTTGAAATGACGCGTTCAACAGACCAGACATTAAGTTTAACGGCGCGCACTAATTTTGCTAATTCATTAAAAGCTGATAGATTAATATCAATACATTTGAATGCTTTTAATGGCCAATCGAATTATACTTTGATGTGCGTGTATTTAACAGCAACGGCAACATCGCCGAGTACATTATTAGCAAAAATAATAGCGGCTGATATTAATTCTGAAATAGGTTTGCCGTTTGCATATTCTACATTTAGTCCAGCAATCCCCGGTGTGCGTCAAGAAAATTTGCATATGGTAAGAGAAAGCACTATGCCTGCGGTTTTAACTGAAAGTTCATTTATTGATTTTCCATTAGAAGAACAAAGATTAAAAGACCCGAATTATTTAGAGCAAGTAGCTACGATAATTTACGCAGCATTTTGCAAATCGTATGGAGTTAATCCAGTTCCTCTAGCACCGCAACCGCAACCGCAGCCGCAGCCAACTCCCGGTGATTTGACAGGTACTTCTAAATTAACAATAACCGCGAAAAATAAATTTGGTAATTTAGAGGTATTGCCAAATGCAAAAGTAACAGTTGTTTATCCTGATGGCGCGAAACTTGAACAATTAACAGACGCTGCTGGCAAAGCGATATTTTCAAATATAAAAACAGCGAATGTTGAAGTATTAATAACTTGCGAAGGATTTTTTGGAGTAGTAAAAACTATTGCATTAGCTGCGAACAGCAGTAAATCATCTACTGTCAGTTTGACTCCGAAATTTAATACAACTGATAGCTCAAATCAAAATTTTGGTTCATTAATTGGCGTGATAACAGATGCGGTTGACGGCAAGCGTTTAGCGAATGCTAAATGTTATTTGCTTTATAATGGCGTAGTAGTCGATATGGTATTTACAAGTTCGACAGGCGTGTATAATTTTACAAATTTACCTGTTGGTGTATATACAGTTCAGGCTGCTTCTGCTGGATATATGCCGGAAGCGCAATCTGCGAAAGTTACAGAGGGTTTACAAAAATGGAATTCTATAAAATTACAAAGAATGTTGGTTCAATACGCGTCAATTTCTGGAAATGTAGTTGATGCGCAGAGCGGCGCGGCAATATCGAACGCTACATTGAGTTTATATCAAGGCACGACATTAAAAGAAGTAAAAGTTTCAGATGCGAGCGGAAAATATGCATTTACAAATTTAACGCCGTATTCTTATAAGATAGTATGTAAGCCGGCGGTTACTCCGGAAAAATATTCTTCAAAAACCAAATCATCTTTGAGCGTAAAAACAGGGCAGAATTTATTATATTCATTTGAATTAACGAGTACAACTATGAACGGTAGTATTAGAGGCTATGTATTCAAATATGTATCGAGCAAGAAAACAGCGGTAATGAATACGACTGTTCAAATTTATAAAAACGGCGCGCTACACAGCACAGTAAAAACTGGTTGGGGCGCTGCGGCTGGTATGTTTAGCGTTCGTGATTTAGAACCGGGTTATTATGATATTAAAGTTAGTGGCGTGACAAAAACAGTAAAAGTTAATGGCGGTAAAATTACTTCTGCTACTATACAAGTGAATTAATTTTAGTGAATTAATTTAATTTTAATTATGTTATGCCAGAACATTGAAATATTGAAAAAATTTTGATGTTCTGGCATTTTTTTTATTTTTTATTTTAAAGTAAAGGGCAGTTATGAACAAAAAATTGATAGCGGTAATTTTATTAATTATTGCTGTTGGTATAATTTATTTTTTATATAAAAACGGAAATATTATTAGTTCTGGAAAAATCGAATATAAATGGCAAAATAATAAGCAATTTGAAATATCAATAGATATTCAAAAAAAATATATAATCGAAAATTTAAAGAGCAGTATAGGTTATATTCCGCAATTTGAAGATTATAACGATACAATAACAAAAAAATATTTATTAACTATAAATAGCGAAACAACGGGGATATTAACAGATATTGAGACAAATGAAAATGAGAATATTGAACTTATTAATAATGCTATTTATATATTGCGACCAAATTTAGAAAAAATAGAATATTTTCAATTGCCGCAGAAACTCAAAAAAGGCGAAAAATGGAATTTTGATATACCATTTGATTTTTATAAAATCGGAAAATTAACTTTGCAGGCGGATATAAAAAAAGTAGAAAATTCTATTGCTGATATTATTTTTTCAATGCCAGAATATTCTTGTAAATATGCTGAAGATAATGATTATATTTATGATATTTTAGTAAAATGCAATGGTATAGCGAAATTTGATTTGAATACAAAATTTTATAATGATATTGATTTCAATATTTTTATTACACTGACCGCGCTAAAAAATAATATAAAATTTCAGATGACAAAAATAGAAATACCTATTAATATAAAAATTTTAGAGAAAAAATAGGAATTATAAAAATGGAAAAATGGGTATTATGGTTTATAATAGGCGCAGTGTTAGCGATATTTGAGTTTGCTTTACCGGGCTTGATTATTATATTTATCGGCTTGGCTTGTTGGGGTATTGCATTGTTATTATGGCTTGGCGTAAATTTGAGTTTTGGAATGCAATTATTTTTATGCGCTGTGTTATCAGTAATTTTTATTGTATTTTTGAGAAAAAAGATAATTTGGTTAAAAGGCAAAGAAGAGCAAAATGTAGAAGATGAATATATTGGCAAGACTGCGATAGTAGTAGAAAAAATCATACCGGACCAGCAGCAAGGTAAGATTAAATTAGAAGGCACGACATTTCCAGCGAGCGCAAGCGAAGTAATAGAAGAATCCGAACCAGTAAAAATCATAAATAAAGAAAGCATAATAATGATAGTAGAAAAATTAAAAAAATAATGGAGGAGCAAAAATGGGCGGAGTAATATTTGGCGGGTTATTGTTATTGCTTGTTATTATCACGTTATTTAAGACCGCGCGGGTTGTGCCGAATAAAGAAGCGTTTATAGTTGAAAGATTAGGAAAATACAGCAAGACTCTTGAAGCTGGTTTTCATATACTTTTTCCGTGGATTGATGTTGTTCGTTATCGTCATACATTAAAAGAGCAAGCGATAGATGTGCCTTCGCAATTATGTATTACAAAAGATAATATACAAGTTGAAGTTGACGGTGTGCTTTATATTAAAGTAATAGACCCATATAAAGCAAGTTACGGCGTAGATAATTATTTATTTGCGACAATACAATTAGCGCAGACTACGATGCGTTCAGAAATGGGGAAATTAGATTTAGATAAAACATTTGAAGAGCGCGATACTATTAATGCCGGTATATTAAAAGTGCTTGACGAAGCGACTATACCTTGGGGCGTGAAGGTTACGAGATACGAAATACGAAATATCAATCCGCCGCAGAGTATAAAAGATGCTATGGAAAAGCAGATGCGCGCAGAACGCGAGAAACGTGCAGTTATTGCGGAATCAGAAGGCGAGCGACAAGCGAAGATTAATCGTTCAGAAGGCGACAAACAAGAAGCAATTCAAAAATCCGAAGGTGAAAAACAGCGTAAGATAAACGAAGCGGAAGGCAGGGCGCAAGAAATATTAAAAGTCGCTCAAGCTACAGCAGAAGGTATAAGAATAGTAGCAAATGCTATAAATGTCGAAAAAGGCAATGAAGCAGTGGCATTGAAATTAGCAGAACAATATATAACAGAATTCGGCAAATTAGCGAAAACTAATAATACTATGATAATTCCGTCAAATTTGAGTGATATAGGATCATTGATTTCATCAATGACAAATATAATTTCAGAAATCAATAAAGGTAAAAAATAATTTTAAGAATAATTTTATGAGATATTTTATTTATTTTTTTGCAATATTTACTTTTTTGTTTTTTTTAGAAAAACCAGCTATTTATTCGAACGAGAAATCGAACGCAAATGATTCTGCAAATTTAATAGCGCTTGATTTTGATAATATAGAAATAAAAGATTTGATAATAAAATTAAATGAAATTACAAAAATAAATTATATATTGCCACCGAATATAAGTGGTAAGGTCTCGATAATCACTCCTGAAAAAATTTCTGTTGCCGCGTTACCTGATATAATTGAAAATGTTTTGAATATAGCGGGTTTTGGTATAGTTTATCGCAATAATTTTGCCGTAATTACTCCATTAGGTGTAGCGAGACAGGAAATATCAAACATATCAGAAGGCGATGAAATTGACAATAGCGCTAAAATTACAGTGAGATTATATAAATTAAAATACGCGTCTGCAAATGCAGTATTAAACGCCTTGCGGCAAATAATGCCTGTTGATGTTAGAATTGTAGTAGATAATTTGACAAATTCATTGATATTTGCCGGTCTTGGCGAATTGATAAAAAAATTTGAAGATTTGATAAAATTATTAGATGTTGAATCTATTGAAAATAAAATATTAATTTACAAGATGAATAAAATATCAGTGCAGACATTAGCGCCGAAACTTACGCAAATACTAACTGCATTAAATGCTCAGCGCGGTTATAATATGCCGTGCACAATTATACCGGAAGAATACGGCAATAAACTTATAATTATTACAGTGCCGTCAAATATTAAATATATTGAAGATTTATTAGAAAATTTGGATAATAAAGCGGGGATGCCAACTGATATTCGCGTATTTCATTTAACCAACACCACTGTAAAAAAACTTTCAGAAAATATCATTAATATAATTAAAGTAAATCCTGTGTTTTCTAATAGTTTGAATTCTTTATTTTTATATGAAGATTTGGAACAGAATGCGCTAATAGTATTCACTGCAAACAGCGAAATATTCGGAATAATCGAAGATTTTATAAAAAAAATAGATGTGAAAGCACCATTTAAAAAGCCGGTGATAAAGGTCTTTCCATTGATTTACGCTGACGCAGAAATAGCGGTTGAAAATCTAAAAAAATTATTGCCGCTGACTGACCCTGTATATAACGAAAAATTTAAGTTGACAAATATTGTAGCTGATAAAAGGCAGCAGTCGATAATAGTATCGTCAAATTATCAGGATATAATAGATTATATTGGCGAGTTATTAGCAGAATTTGATAAAGAAGCAAATATAAAAAAATCAAATATTCATATTTATAAATTGCAAAATGCAAATGCCCAAGCAGTAGCAGAAGCGTTATCAAAATTGACATTTCCAGATAATAAAACGGGAGCGAATACTGCGATACCATTTACATTTGATAGAGCGACAAATTCAGTAGTTGCAACTTGTTCAAACGAGCAGTTTGTGCAAATCAAAAAAATAATCGAAGATTTTGATAAAGAGAAACCGCAGATATTAATTACTGCTATTATTGCGGAAGTGAGCGCGGAAGATTTAGAAAAATTGGGAGTGGAATGGCAGGCAGGCGATAAGATTTCAAGCGGCAAATTTGAAGGAGCAATGACGCAAAATTTCAATATGATAGACCCGAATATTTTAAAAAATAGCGATTTAAAGACAGCGTCTAAATTACTGCCGGGCTTCAGCGTAGGCGTGATAAAAAGCGATAATTTAGATGTCGGCGCTATTATAAATATATTCAAACAGAATACTGATTTTAATATTTTGTCATCACCGCGTATTTTAACAGAAGACAATAACGAAGCATTTATTAATGTCGGCGAGAAAGTGCCGTTTATTACTAATTCGCGTGTGACTGATAATAATGCCACTATTTATTCATACGAATATCAAGATGTCGGAATAACATTGCGAATTACTCCGCAAGTTAATAATCAAAATAGAATAACATTAGATATAAAACAAGAAGTAAAAAATCTATTAGAAAAAGCGGTGTTTGACGCGCCGTTAGTTTCAACTCGCGAATTGAAAACCAAAATTACTGTTGACAATAAAAAAGTAATAGTAATTGGCGGATTGATAAAAGATAATAAAAGCAAGACAAAATATGCTGTGCCGCTATTAAGTCAAATACCGGTATTAGGCAGATTATTCCAACGCACAGAAGAAAAATCAAGTAAAACGAATTTGATAGTAGTGCTGTCGCCGGAAGTAATTTATTCGGTGAATTCTCAAACAATAGAGATACAGCAAACAGAAATTGAAAAAATAAATAAGCGAATAGATGAGACATTACGGAAATTGAAGGATGATAAATAAACCTGAATATTTAGAAAAATTAGATAAATCATTTGTCAAAAAATATTTAGTTTTTCCATACGATTTTGATGAACAAACAAAAACTTTAAAAATTGCGAGCGACAGCGCGGAAAAAAAATATTTAGCTGATAATTTATCTATTTATTTTAATTATCCGTATAAATTTGAAATATTTGATAAAGATTTGTTAGATAAAGAAATCGACAATTATTACTTATCGCGCATAACAGAACCGCAAGATAATATAGACGGAAAGATTGAACAGTCGTCAAATTCTGAAAATGGAAATAATGCGGAATTAGAAATAACTTCTGAAATAAAAAAAAAAGATTTGTTGTATAATGTAAATGTAGAAGAGCCGATAATAAAATTAGTTAATAAATTATTAATAGACGCATTAGTGAATAGCGCTACTGACATACATATTGAACCGCTGGAAGAAAAAGTGTTAGTGCGTTATAGATTGAATGGCGTGCTTTATACTAAAAATGTTATTTCAAAGACGCAGCAGCCAGCGATAAGCAGCAGAATAAAAATTTTGGCAAATTTAGATATTTCCGAGACGCGTTTGCCGCAAGATGGCAGTTTTCAAGTAGCATTCGCAGGCAGACGCATAGATTTTCGCGTATCGACGATACCGCTGAATTTTGGCGAGCGGATAGTTTTGCGCGTTTTGGATAAATCAAAGTTTTTATTGAAATTAGAAAATCTGGAGTTATCGGACCAAAACTATTTATTATTAAAAAAAATAATTGCGAGCCCTAATGGCATAGTATTGGTTACAGGTCCGACAGGCAGCGGAAAAACTACTACGCTTTATGCTTTATTAAGCGCGTTAAAAGACGGTAAAAAAAATATAATAACAATCGAAGATCCAATAGAATATCAGATTTCTGAAATTAATCAAATACAAGTCAAGCCAGAAATTGGTTTAACATTTGCAGCTGGCTTGCGTTCGATATTGCGGCAAGATCCGGATATAATAATGGTCGGTGAAATACGCGATGAAGAAACAATGAGCATTGCAATACGCGCATCATTGACAGGGCATTTAGTATTCAGCACTTTGCATACAAATGATGCAGTCAGCGCAATTGCGCGGCTGTATGATATGGGCTTAAAACCGTATCTTATAAGCAGTTCCTTGATTTGTGTGATTGCTCAAAGATTGGCTAAAATATTATGTCCTCGATGTAAAACAGATGATAAAGAAGGATATAAAAAAATAAAAGCATTAAATCTTAATTTGTCTGATAATCTGAAATTTTATAAATCTACCGGCTGCGCGTATTGTAAAAATACCGGCATAATTAAGCGCCGCGGAATATTTGAGATTGTTATAATAGATTCAAAAATTCGAGAGATGATACTGCAAAAACGCAGCGCCGATGATATTAGAAAATATTGTATTACAAACGGTGTTAGTTTTTTAAAAGATGCGGCGCTTGAATTATTGAAAAACGGCGAAATATCAGTTGACGAAATTATTTCGTTATTATCAGTAGAAAATGAAATATAAAATTACTGTATTGGATAAACAGGGAAAGACGCTTGAATATATAGATGAAGCTGATAATATTAATACGCTTCGCGCAAAGATTTTGCAATCCGGATATTATTTAGTGGAATATTCGCAATTAGAATATTCTAATGAAATTAAAACTTCATTAAAAAAAACAAATATATCAAAAATCAAACTTAAACACTGGTCGTTATTTGCATATCAGATGCAGTTATTATTAAAATCAGGGCTTACAATAGATGCGGCGCTGATTGAAATACGGAAAATATCAATATCCGAAGAACTCAATAAATTTATAGATGAATTATATAATGAAATAATGGCCGGCAGTAGAGTATCGGAATTTTTTGAAAAAAAAAATTTAGACGAGTCGTTGAATTTTATAAGTGGACTTTTAAAAGCTGGCGAATTAAGCGGCGATTTAACTACTGCGTTTTTTAAAATTTATAAGATAATAGATGAACGGCTTGCGCTGCGCAATAAAATTTTGGCTATTACAATTTATCCGGCAATATTATTAATTTTAAGTATTGTATTTTTTATTTTTTTAGTGAGCCATATTTTGCCGAATATCGCAAATATTTTTTATGAATTGAATGCCGAACTGCCGATGATTACAAAATTAGTTTTGCGTTTTGCAGAGTTTATGAGAAAATACGGGCTCTTATTATTTTTTGTTTTTTTGATTTTATTTTGGGTATTTTGTAAAATTCGTAAGTTAGCAAAAGTTAAGATTTTTCTTGAAAAATTGAAATTTCATTGTCCGATAGTAAATAAATTTTATTTGAATTATATTTTGATAAAATTTACAGGATTATTAGCGGCTTTATTAGAAAACAATGTTCAATTATTGAACGCTTTGGCGCTCGCACTGAAATCAAGTGGCAGCGTGATATTATTAAATAATAGCGCTGAAATTATAAAAAAAATTGAATCAGGCGCGACATTAAGCGAAACATTGAGTAAATATCCGCAGTTTCCGGCACCGCTTATTAGATTAACTCGGACCGGTGAAAAAACCAATAGTTTGCCGCAGATATTTAATAATTTGCAGCAGATGTATAATGAAGAACTCAATACCCAATTAAAAATATTGACTTCTATTATAGAACCGTTGATAATGATTCTTATTGGCGCAGTAATAAGTATTCTGATACTTGCTGTTATTGTGCCTGTTTTGAAATTAAGAACCTAAAATTTAATAGTTAATTATTAAAATACTTGAATATAAAGTCAGTGTGTAATATAATATAAAAATTATGAAAAAAAACTGCCTTATGGCTTGCAAAATTTTGAAGCTTTAATAATGGATAATCATTATTATATCGATAAGACAAAATATATAAAAATATTAGAAAATTTTGATACTCGGTATTAAGTATTTTTGCGGCCGCGCAAGTTTGGCAAGAGTTGGTGGAGCGTGATGATTAATTATTATTATGCTATTTGGCATAAATATAAATTTAAAAAATTATTTAGCGATTTGTATACAGTTAAGAATTTTACGC
>JAKPEO010000039.1 GCA_029551925.1 bacterium | reverse complement strand
TAATTTGGCATTAATTTTTTTATACTTAATTATACTATCTACAATATGCACCGGCAAACGAATATTACGACTTTTATCTATTAATGCTCTGCGAATACTTTGTCTTATCCACCAACCGGCATATGTGCTAAATTTATAACCGTATTTATAATCGTATTTTTCTATTGCAGATAATAATCCCATATTACCTTCATTTATTAAATCAAGTAGCGGCAAGCCTTGATTTAAAAATTTTTTTGCAATATTCACTACTAATCGCAAATTCGCTTCGGCAAAGCCGGAACGAATATGATTATAAACCTCCAAATTTTTTAATATTTCATCATAAATTTCATTTATCGCTTCTTTCTTTATCTTTTTAGCGGATGCTATTATATTTTTTATATCGTCATTTTTTTTCTGATAATACAATTTCTTTATATCGTCAAATTGCGAAACTTCGAGACCTATATCTTTAAGGTGATTTGTTATCTTCTTTTTCAATGACTGCAATTCTTTTGAACATTCTTTTTCTTTTTCAGGCGTCAATAACTCGTAATTTCCGATTTCTTTCAAATAAATTTTTATTAAATCTGTTAATTCTGTTTTATCTTTTAATACTGCTATTTCATTTAATTCTTCATTATCAATATTTTCTGTTTCTTCGTCTATTATCTGTATTCCATCATTGTGCAATAATGTTATAATTTCATCTATGTCAATTTCTTCAATATATTCATTTATTAAATACATTGGCACGCAATTATTATTCATTTCAGCGTATTTCACTAATTTATTGTAAATCTTTTTTGTAGGATTTACATAATCGCTTTTTGGCGGCTGAATAATAACATTTTTCTGTTTTTGCAGCGTAGAATTTGCTTTTTTAGGAGAATTATTTAAAAATTTTTTTTGATTTTTTTTTAATTTAGAAGCATCTGTTTTATTTATGTTTTGTTTAGTTTTTTTGACCATTATTTTTTTACTTTAATCAACTAAAAATTGTTAAAAATTATATATTTCTTATTTCTATGTGTCAAGTATAAATTTCTAAGAAATAAAATAGACAACATTGACGAATGAGAAAAAAGCGGGAAAAAAACAGGGGGCAGCGTGTTTTATAAATTTTCAAGATTATCAAATATGATTATTAGAATGTTTATTTAAAACACTAAAAAAATGCCTTACTATTTTTTTTATCATTTACAATCGTTCTTCTTATTTTTTTTGCTTTACTCTTTAAAGTAATAAAAGATTTTTGTTTTCAATAATCCGCTCAACCACTTCGCCTTTTTCAATAATTCAGCGCTTGCCCAGAAGCAGACGGCAAATCCATATAAAAAGGGTAATTCCTCAGTTTCTCAACCCTTTGAATTTTAGTTAAATAAACCATCAAATTCTTTAAAATATAGTTTTTATACTATATAATATTTTTTTTAAGTCGATTGTTTTTTCTGGTTTTTTATTATTTTTATTGCGTTTTTGGTTAAATTTTAGTAAAAAATCTTTTTATATTTTTTATTACTCTTCGGATTTTAAAATAGAAACGCTGTTCTAAAAATTTCCTATATTTTTAGCAAACAAACGAAGATGAATAAATGTAATTTTTATAAAATATTAGAAAATAAATTTCAGCGCTGTATTAACCAACAGTTTATTGTATTCTAATGTCTTGTCTTCAAATTTATTTTCCGAATAAGTCAGAGATAAAAGCAGCGACGCGCTGTGTTTTGCATATTTCTTCATATTTTCATAATTAAATGATATTTGATGCTTTGCAGAATCTTGATTAATTGCGCTTGACTTATTAATATCAACATAATATTCCAAACTCAAATTCATAGAATTTTTATTGTATAAAAACGCCAAAGTGCTGTTCACAAAATTTTCGGTTTTATCAAGATAGATCTTATGCCGCGCTCGCAATTTAGCGTCAAAAAACAAATCATCAATAATTTTTTTCTTGAAATTATTTGAAAATTCATAATTGCGAGTATATACATTTTGATTTAAAATATTATCTTCTTCGCATTCGTATTCAAACGATAAATTAAATGAATACATATTTTTAAACAGCCGATTTGAAATTTTTGTTTTAGCGTTTATTGTAGATAAATCGCTGGTGCTGCTGACTGCGCTGTTTCTTAACCGATTATATTTTTCACTCTTCAAAATATCAAAACCCAAAATTACATTTTTCAAATTTTCAGACGGATTATCAGATAACGGCTTAAACTCGCAGCCGCTCTTCAATTCCTTAACATAATTCCGTTTATTATTTCTATGATCTAAATCATCGAATTGATACCTTGCGCCAAAATTATAATTCAAAATTTTATAAACATCTTTATAATTGAAAGTATAAATTTCTTTATCTGCTGAAGCGATCCCGTTAATAGTAACAAAATCAGCGCCGATTCTACTATATTCCAAACTCGCAAGTTTTTTTTCTTTTTTATAAATTAATTTTACATTTTCAGCATTATCCTGCAAAGTTTCCGTATCGTCAAATTTATTAGGTTCAAAATATGATTTTGTCAGTTCGATTTCTAATGACAGCGGCTCAATTATCTTAAATTTTCCGGATGCTCCTAATAAATAATTTTTTATTGGTATCAATGAAGTATCAAGCGATATACTGCTTTTATTATCCTGCGCAAGCGCGCCGCCAATCATTATTTTATCGTCTTTATTCAACATTCTGGTATAGCCGAATGCCGCGCTGTTCCGCGAATAATATTGATTATCTTTGCCTTCTTTATCTCTGCCTGCAATCACATTTATAATATCTTTTTTATTGACGGATTTCCAATCAACAGTCAAGCCTTCAAGCGAATTAGTAAAAATAGTCCGAGTAATTTGACCGAATACATTACCGAGCGACACATTCAAATTATCATTTTTATAAGTTAACAAAATTTTATCCAAATCTACTTTTCGTTCTTGATACGATTTTGTTTTGATTACTAAATTTCCGTCAAGCGCGCTGTTATTGCCGCTGTCCAAAAGCGCTGTAAAATTCAGTTTTTCTTCGGTCTCAAATTTATCCTGAATCTTTTTGGTTTCTCCTGATGCTTCAACTGTCCCGGAAGTAACCATTATTCGTTCATTTTTCAAATTAATTTCTATATGTTTTTTAAATTTTTCTATTGGTTTTGACAGCGCAATTTTTCCATCGATTTTTTTGTCTTTTTCCCTTTGAGCAAATTCCTGTTCAAGTTCGTCTATTAATTTTTTTTTAGATTCCGGCAATTCAATCTTTTTCTTTTGGGGTTTCTGCGATATAATTAATTTATTATAAAAATTAGATAAATAACTATTGATTTTTTTTACGCTGTCATCGAGCATATTTCTAATCGCTTCGCGTTCTGGTATTCCGCGGCCATCTGGATTTTGTTCAGTAGAAAATATATTTTCAATAAAAATACCGGGTTCGGTATAAACATTTTTATTATTTTTCACATCAATTATATCAATGCTAAATGTCATTGAAATTCGTTTTTCAATCACTATATTATTTTTATCTTTCGTATAATCATTAATTGCAAAATCTACGATTCTACCTGATAATTTATATTCGCCGACATTAGAAATTATATAATTTTGATTCTTCTTTAAAATTCCAATTATATCGTTTCTCAATAATTCAATAATATTGTGTTTTTCAGCATCGACGGCGCGCAATTTATCAAATGAAAACCACTCTATCATTAATTTCAGCGGCTGGCTATCGCTTGCCGCTATGGTGTCAGAGTTTGATTTAGTATTTGCTTCTGCAGAATACAAATTTTGTATAAATATACAAACAAAAATCAAAGTAAATAAAATATATTTTTTTTTATTCATACTTATCATTAAATCTAAAAATTTTAAAGTTGCGGCGGTAATGGAATTTCTGGGAACCATAATTTGAAATTCAAATTATTTCTATCAGACAATATTTTCCAATTACCATCAGTTTTAATTAAATCAAATTTAGAATCAACAGTTAATCTTTTTTGAACATCTATGTCTATAAATCGCATATATCTTATAAATTGAAAATTCACTTCTGCACGTTGCGAATTATTAATTCTAATTGTTTTATTTTTTGCGCTACACAGCGAAGTGGTGGTTCTTTTAAATTCGGTTTTGATTGTATTTTCAATCTCATTATAATCACGATAACCGAAATTATTGCTGCTGAAATTTTCATAGATACAGTTCATAAATAAATCTTTGTCATTATACAAAATAGCGCGACAGAAATCATCTATCAAATCGCTTATCATTTTTATATTTGTTTTATGAGTGTAATTTAAATATAATTCATCGAAATAATCGTCGGCAAGGTTCGAACCGTCATTATTAACTATTTTAATTCTAAATTCAAATCGCATATCATTTCTGGGAGTATAAAAATACTCGATATTTTGCTGGTCGTCAATTTTATTAACATTCACAGAAAAATAATCTGAACCATTAATTGATAACAAAAATTCTTTTACATTTTTAAAATTTTGAATAATAAAATTTAATTTTAGGTTTCCGTCAATTAAATCGTCAATACATATATTTTCGCCTTTTGAATACGCAGATATTTGTTTATTATTTATCATAATTGAATTAATAACCGGAACTTTATTTTCAGATATTATTACATCCGCAGTTTTTTCGCTAATATCAAGAGAAAAAAATGAGACTGCATCAGCATCTCTTTTAGAAATAATATCACCGTTTTTATCAGTTGCAATCACCAACCAAGCATATTTGGTTTTATCTTGCAGTTCAGCGACTGCATCAGAATTTGAAAATATATAATTATTATCTTGAAGTTCTTTAAACAAAATCAGATTTGCCATTGAAAAAGGCAAGGCTGAAATAAACAATTGATATTTATCCGCGCCTGAATAAGCAGCCCATCTAAATTCTGGAGTTTTTGTTTTAACAAGCGCATTTTCGGACGGCGCAATTCTTTTGATATAAGACACAATTATTTTTACCGGTTCGGGCGCAACAGATTCTAATTTTGTTTCCTCAATCGGCGCGGCTGGCGATTCTTGAATTTGTTCTTTAATTACCACTTCTTTGTTTTCTACAGACGGCGGCGCGTTTTCTTCTTTTTCTTGCGTTATAATTTGTTCTTTTATTTCAGCTATTTGTTCTTTTGTTTTTGAGATTTGTTCTTCTTCTTTTTTCGGCGGTTCTGTTGCTATTTCAGGTTCTTTTTTATCTTCAATAACTATTTTTTCTTCCGCTTCTATTTTTGTGATATCCGCAATTTTTTCTGTCTTAATTTCTTCTGGTTTTTGCGGTGAGAGCGGAATATTTTCGATTTCTGCAGCTTCTATTGTATCTAATATTTTAAACGGCTGCTCTAACATTTCTGGTTTTATCGGTTTTTCAGGTTTTAAATCAGCCACTTCGCTTAATTCAAAAACTACTATTCCTTGCTGTATCGCCGCTTTTTCGCCGGCAACATTAACATTATATAAATTATCAGTTTTAACAAAACTTCCTTGAACCGGCGCTTTATTAGATTTTACAACAGCATCTTTTTTTATGCCAATAAAAAAAATATCAAGTACTGTATTAAAAAAACGAAAAACTGAAATTTTATCATTAATTTTTATCTGTGCAAATCCATCTCGTTTTTTAGATATTGCTTTTTTTATTTGGCGCGGCTGTTCTTTTGTTTTTTTGTCTTTTACAGTAATTTTCAATATAGTAAAGTTAATGCCTTTTTTTTCGATTTTTTCAGATACAGAAATTTCAAATGTTTTTTTCTTCATTTGATAATCTGTGATAACAAAATTTTTCTTGCTGAATGGAATATCATATTTTATAGGCATCACCACAAAAAAATCCGTCATCGATTGATATTGTTCAATAACCAATAATAAAATTTTTTTCAATACATCTTCCAATTGCGCAATTGAATAACCATTTAATATATCAACACAGTCAAGCATATCGCGATAATTTTGATTATTATTGCTTATATCAATTCTATTTATATAGTCAACTACTCTATTATCCGCATTTATGGACTTATTGCTCAAAAAAAACAATAAACAAAATACAGTAAAAAAATAAAATATTTTTTGCTTGTTAATTTCCATCATTTTTTTCGTTATTGTCGATTTCATTTGCATTATTATTGTCGTCATTAGAATTTATTGATTCCATTAATATAGGCAATAACACAACAACTACAAGAACATTTTGCGCCATTTCCTCAGCAGCCTGTTCTTCTTCTTTGGTTTTGCCTTGCGCTGCTGATGATGTTTTTAGAAAAGCCATTAAATTATCGGAAAATTCGCTTTCTTTTTGATTTTCTTCAATTTCAGCAGCTGTGCTTTCTATCGCAGCAAGGTCATAATTTTTTTCGATATATTCGCTTTCTTCATAATTCACTATTCTAAATGTAATTTTGTCTGTTTTAATATTTGCAGGGATAATACCTGTAAATTGCGCATCTAATTTTTCAATATCATAAAAAATGCGTTCGATTTCATATTCAGATACTTCGCCTGTAATAGTATTTCTAACAGTTGCAAATAACTTGGAATTGCGCAAACAATATTCAGCGCTTAAAAAAATTTCTATGCCTTCTTCAACTTCTTCTTTTTGAAACGACACAATCCGCGCTTTCTTAACTTCAGCAAATGTCTGAAATGAAAATATTAAAACTAACAAAATACAAAATGTTGAAATTTTAAATTTCATTTTAAACGCCACCTTTTGTTATTTTACAAAAAGATAAAGTAAGTAATATAAAATATACTGCCAAATACAAATGGCCAATATATAGATTTAATTATTAAGCCATCTTGATAGCCGAAAAAGTTTTTACGCCCATCTGAAATATGAACAACAGCCAACACTAATGTTAGCAGCATAAAAAAAGTAAAGAAATAAAGATATTCAATATAAAGCAGGCGATTAGATATTGCATCGCGTCTGATATTCACTATCGAAAATACCAAAAACAACAAAAAGCCGGAAGCGATCCCCTGCATATTTGAAGGTCTAAAAGAAAGCAGTTTTTTCTTGTCTTCCATACCGCTGCTGAATAACAGCGCTATAAAAGCGAGCAGCAGCAAAACAAAAAACGGCAAAAATGTAGAAAAGAAATTTGACAAAAAATTACGCTGCAAAACAATATTAAGAGTAAGCAAACTATTATTATTTTTTATATTTGAATCGCTTTGTCCAAAATTTGTAGAATATTCGCTCTTATTAATAGTAAAATATGTTTGCTTAACAAGCCAGCCTGGCACTACAATATCTCTTGTTGTAAAAGGATTTGACGATGTGGTATATTCATCATACGAATCCAAATCCGGAATAAATTTAATTTTATCAAGCAGATTTTTTTGGTCTATTTTTACCTGAAGATTTAACTGTTCAAATGGAAACAATCTACTTTCAAAATTCTGACGAAGTATCGCTTTAAATGACCAACCTATAATCAATGCGCCGCTATTATCTGTTGTGCGATAAATTTCTGATAATTGAATAGTGACAGCATCGGGAAAATTTACGCCTTCTTTGATTTTTCCTACTAATTCTTTTGGAACCTTCTGCCAAACTATACCAGATATTTGCGCTTCATTTATCGCTGAAATTTTTATAGATTGAACAAGAATTCCAGTAGGCAAAAAAGAATAATGCGGTATCAAATTTTGGTTGACCATCTTCTTTTCATTTTCAATAAATTTATTTAAAGAGCCCTTATCTGAAACATAATTTTTCACCAAGCGCGGAGAAGACATCCCGTAATTCCTTTGAAAATACCATAAACTAAAAATACCAATAGCAAAAATTATTGCTATAATACCGCAAACAACAGGCAATCTTCTATTAAAATCTTCGCATCCAATTTTTTGAAATAAAAATATGCCTAATAATCCGCATAATGTTAAATTTAATGTGGCCAAAAATTTCATCCAAAGTTTTTTGGCAGTTTCAAAAGGAAAACCTAATTCTGCTTTATTGAGAATAGCTCCGAAAAATAAATTTATATCAGGCATAAATTCAATAGTTATAATCTTCTGATTATCTGAATTAAAATCTTTTTCTTCAACCAATACTTTTGATTTTTCCAAAAACACTTTTTCTATTTTATTATAATTTAAGTCAGTATATTTATCTTTTATAATCTCTTTAAAATTTCGTCTGTTCATATTCGGATTTGGATGAAGCATTATTTTAGCATTTTCGTCTGTTATTATTCCATAGCCGTTTTTTCCAAAATCAAGTCCCTCAATAATTTTCATAATTTTTTGAACATCTAATAAACTGTAAATTATTATTGTAGCATTTGTTGTATTTTCAAAATTAACATTGTCAAGAGATGTAGTGTAGTAAAAAAACGGAATATTAGACAAATAATAATTGCGATTTAAAATATAACGATTTTTATAGTTGTTAATATTTGCAATAAATTCAGATTGTTCATTAGTATTTTTATTTAATTCGTTTTCTTGTATTGCTCCGTCTGCTAAATTATATAATTGCCATTTAATAACATTATTTTTTGCGTCCAATACTATTAAACCAATGCCTGAAATTTCAGATGCCTTAAAAACTTTTTCTATTTCTGTTTTATAATCTGCAATATTATTTTTTAAGTCATTTGACAGTTTTATTAATTTATCTGATTCTTCTTTGAGTTTTGCACCGACAGCATTTTTTCCGGATGCCGTTATTTCTTCCGCTAAAGCATAAATATTCTTGTCTGTATCATCATAAAATTTTGTTAAATTAATTAGATTTTTAACAGTAAAAAATGTAAATACAATAAATAAAATTAGCGAAATACTTATTAATATTTTTTTTAAATTCATAATTCAAACTCCTTAAAAATAAAACTATATTTTTTTCTTTTTAATTTTAATAATATTATACCATGCTTCATTAGGCAAACGATTATACCGAATTTTCTCGCCGTTTTTTATTATCTCATATTCTACTTTTCTGTCATCATCGCATACTATTATTAATGTGTTTGCATCAATTAACGCTATGCTTTCAGGTTTATGCGGAAAAAATGTTATTGGCTCGCCATTTTTTGAACATAATAATTTTAACGGTTTTTTTGCAAAAAAATCTGGTAAACTGATATACCATATATTGCCATCAAATTCAGAATTTTCATTTTCAAAACTTGTCAATACATACAGCATATTATTTGTTTTTTCGTATATTAATCCGGATATGCCGAACCGATACATTGATTTATCCGGTAAATTCAATTTATTATCAAAATCATTTATAAGTGTTATATTATCCTTCAAAATTATTTTTCCGTTTTCTATATAATATTCTGCGCATAGGATTTTAATTACATAAGTAAAATTTTTATAAGTTTTTCCGTATTCCCTTATGCCAAATAAAATTTTATTATTTGGAATTACAGTCAGCCCTTCGATTTTAAAATAATCTGGACCTTCTGGATATTTTTCGTCAATCAGCGCTTCTTGAAAATATTTTCTTAAAGATTTTGAACTTATTACACCGCTGTCTTCTGTTGGCGATATTATTTCAACTTTATTTTCATCTTTTACTTTCCAATATACTATTTTATTATAACAATCCCATTTATTACTATTCGAATCTATTCTATCAAAAGCAGTTGTCGCTAAAATATATTTTTTATCTAATGTTACTGTAATATCTTCAAATTTTTCTGTATTAACAATAACAGGACTTTTTAAATAAATTATTTTTTTAGAAAAATTTTTTTTTGATTTTGAAAAAGGAATTTTAAAAATTGGGGTTAATCCTTCTATCGGTTTGTCATTTATCAAATACAAATAACCATCTACATATTCAGCGCCTGAAATTTCAGCAAATACATTATTGCCATTTTCATATTTTAAATTTTCAGGAAAACACTTAACTTTGGAAAATATTGTTTTTTCGCCTAATAATTCAACATTCTGGCTGTTTAATAACGATTTATTCGCTGAACACGAAATTAAAAAATATACAAAAATAAAAAACAGTAATTTCTGTTTTTTCATAATACTCCTAATACTTTAAGATAACCAAGCACATCCCAAGGTCTGCCTTTTTCAAGACGAATAATAAAATTACTCGGTACTATTGCTTCATAAGAAATAGGTTTATCAATACAAAATTTACAAATATGAAATTGCTTTTTAAGATACGCTGTCTTATTTTTGCTTAAAAATGAACCTTCTATCTCGTAACAATCGCCTTCGTCAAAAAAATATTTTTCCTTGTTTTTTTCTGAAACTTCAAAATTTTCAGGTAATTCAGCAACTACCACATTTCCTTTAATGCGCGCAAATTTTTTATCTTCATCATCAAATTCGAATGATACGCCGTTTAAATACGGAAAATAATTTCTGCCTTTTTCCATTCCTTTTACAACCAACAATTCCCAATATTTTGTATTTCGATTTTCAATAGATAGCAAATTAGTTAAAAGCCACATTCCATTTCTCCCTAAATATGCGGACATATAATTCATAATTTCTTCACATCCCTTCTTTTAAAACATTATAATTTATCAAAAATCCTTAAATAGAATAAAATTATACTTTTTTTTAAAAAAAATAAAGTTTTTTTATTTTTTTACAATTCAAAACTAAATAATTTTTTTAAAATAATGGTTGCTGGCGAGAATTAAGATTTTTTACAGGAATACATAGATGTTTATAAGCAACTTCATTAACAATTCTGCCGCTTTTGGTTCTACTTATAAATCCAATTTTCAATAAATATGGTTCAACCATATCAACAAGCGTATCAGATTCCTCATCTAATGTTGCCGCTATTGCTTCAATACCGACAGGCCCGCCATTATAATAATCAATAATAATTTTCAAATAATTTCTATCTAATTCGTCTAATCCCAACGAATCAATACCTTCAAGTTTTAGTGCGCTAATTGCTATGTCTTCGACAATTTTGCCATTATACTTGACCATCGCAAAATCACGCACTCTGCGCAGCAATCTATTTACAATACGCGGAGTGCCCCGGCCGCATTTCGCTATTTCGCGCGCGGCATTTTCTGTAATTTCGCAATTCAATAATTTCGCAGACCTTAAAACTATTTTCATCAAATCTTCAAGCGGATAAAAATCTAAATGATAGACAAGCCCGAATCGTTCACGCAGCGGCGCTGACAGCATTCCTGCGCGCGTAGTAGCGCCAACTAATGTAAATGGTTTGAGTGGAATTTTTATTGTTTTAGCAAAGGCGCCTTTATCCACTACAAAATCAGTTTTAAAATCCTCCATTGCTGGATAAATAAATTCTTCTACTACCATTGATAATCTATGAATTTCATCAATAAACAAAACATCCCCCTGTTCTAAATTTGTCAATATTCCCATTAAATCGCCTTTTTTTTCTAATATTGGTCCGGAGGTAGTTACTAAATTACTATTCATTTCTTTTGCAATTATATACGCCAATGTAGTTTTTCCAAGTCCGGGCGGACCATAAAATAATATATGTTCGATGGGTTCGCCGCGCATTTTAGCAGCTTGTATAGCAATACGCAATTTTTCTACTATCGCAATTTGCCCAATATATTCATCTAATGTATTGGGTCTCAAACTCCAATTAAATTCTTTATCATCATTAATATTTTCAGATGAAATAATTCGTTCTATTGTCATTTTAATTTTAAAAATGATTTATACGCCGTGTGTGCTGAATATAAATCGAATTTTGAAATTAATTCAAATGGCGAATGCATCGACATCACGGGTAATCCGCAATCTACTACATTACATCCGTATTTTGCAATAAATTTTGCTATTGTGCCGCCGCCGCCTTCATCTACTTTTCCGATTTCGCCTATCTGCCATTTTACTTTATCTTTTGCAAATTGCGCTGTTAATTTATTCAAATATTCAGTATTTGCCTCGCTTGCTCCGCTTTTACCGCGACTGCCTGTAAATTTAGTAATTACTACGCCATAACCCAATTTCGAACAATTTTGATTTTCAAATACTTCCGGAAAATTTGGATTTATTGCGGTATTAACATCAGCGGATATAACATTTGATTTTAGCAATATTTTACGAATATAATATGATTTGAAATTTCTAATTTTATGCTCTAATATTTGATAAATTACATCCTCAATAAATCTTGATTTCGCGCCAGTCGAGCCGTCGCTGCCTATTTCTTCTTTATCATAAAAAATACTAACTGCCGCTTTATTTGTTTTTTGCGGAATATAATCAAGCAGCGCTTTTAAACTCGCAAATGCGCAAGACCTGTCATCGTGTCCATAGCCGGCTATAAGCGATAAATCAAAACCAGCATAACGCGGAGAAATAGCAGGAACAAACTGCAATTCCGCAGTCAAAAAATCCGTTTCCTTTATTCCGTATTTTTTATTTAAAATATTCAAAGCATATAATTTTATTTTTTGATTTTCTTTTTTTTCATGCTGCGAATATATTGAGCCGGCAACGGCGTTAAGCATTTCGCCTGTTATTGCTTCGTTCATCTTTTTTTCTATCATTTTAGATGATAAATGTATCGCTAAATCTGGTATCACAAATATTGGGTCATTCGCATTATCGCCGATAGATACTTCTATTTTTTTGCCTTCTTTTGTCATTATTATTCCATATAATGCTAATGGAATATTCAGCCATTGATATTTTTTTATTCCGCCGTAATAATGCGTTTTAAACATCAATAAATTCGACATTTCAATTAACGGATTTTGTTTTAAATCAATACGCGGAGCATCAATATGCGAAATTAAAAAATTAATACCGTTATTTATATCCGCATTTTCCAAATTAACGCAAGCCAAATTTTTATTTTGGAATATTATAAAAAATTTATTAGGCAGTTCTTTTAATGAATCTTGATATAATTCTATTTCTTTATAACCGTATTTTTTTAAAAGTTCAGATATGACTTTTATTGATGTTCGCTCGGTCTTTGCTTTTGATAGAAATTGAATATATTCGTCTGACAAAGAATCGACTTTTTTTAATATATGTTTTTCGAGTTTGTCAAAAACAGGAGTCTGATTAAATAATAAATTTTTCATTTATTTATTAAACTATTGATTTTTTCAAGTAATTCT
>JAKPEO010000021.1 GCA_029551925.1 bacterium | reverse complement strand
GCGATACAAAAATTTTCAATCTTGAAAATCGGAATATAGATGAAAATGAACCACTGATTATATGCACGCGGAGAATGGATAATAATTTATACAATCAGGAATTAATTATAAATGCAATACCTGAAATTTTGAAAGGCGTTCCAAATGCAAAATTTATTTTTATTGGCGATGGTTATTTGCGAAAAAAATATGAACGAATGTGCGAAGATTTGAAAGTTAAAAATAGCGTGAGATTTTTGGGTTGGCAAACGCCTGAACGGATTGCGGATTGGCTGAAGAAAAGTATGATATTTATTTCAGTAGCGCGGTCGGATGGCAATAATATTTCGTTAAATGAAGCAATGGCTTGCGGCTGTTTTCCTGTGTGTTCGAATATTCCTGCGTGCAGTCAATGGTATAAAGACGGCGAGAGCGGTTATTTGGTTGATACTGATGACGCCAATATGCTTGCTGATAGAATAATCAAAGCGATAAAAAATAAAGAATTACGCGAAAAATCAATAGAAATAAATGTAAAGACAGTCGAAGAAAAAGGCGATTGGCACAAGCAGGCAGAGAAGATGCTGGGGATTTATGAGAAATTAATTACTTTAAAAAGTGTATAGCGCGCGCTTCTAAAAAGTTCTAAAAAATAGTCTAAAAAATTAGAGATGGTAAAAAAACTAAAAAACGCCGAAGCAATTTAATAACAATAGCCGCAGGCATATGCGGGACTTTTTAAATTATCTCACAGAGCCACAGGGCGCGCCGAGAAAAAATTATAATATATTTTTTTATTGAAATACGAACTAATATGAATAGATGTGATTTTTTTAGATTTTATTTGAAATAGCAAAACATTCATCTTAAAAAGTATCAAAATTATATGATAAATAAAAAGAAAAATGAACTTTACAAAATATTAAATATAATGTAAAGTAAAGTTATGGAATTAATAGAAAGAAAAATAATAAAAAAAATAGAAAAATTTATATCAACCGATGATATAGTAATTTTACACGGAGCGAGGCAGGTCGGAAAAACTTCAATTTTGCATATTATAAAAGATAAATTAGACAAACAAGGAAAACAGACGCA
Source organism: bacterium (assembly GCA_029551925.1). Classification (GTDB taxonomy): domain Bacteria; phylum JAGOBX01; class JAGOBX01; order JAGOBX01; family JAGOBX01; genus JAKPEO01. Next base: position 1,946 of record JAKPEO010000021.1, on the reverse strand, counting down.
TTATATTGATTTAGAAGATTTGAGATTATTAGAAATATTTGACGAAGGTCCGGAAAGAGTAATAAAATATCTGCAAATAAATAATATATTAAATAAAAAAAAATTGTTTTTATTTGTAGATGAAATTCAATATTTAAAAAATCCCACGAATTTTTTAAAATTAATGTATGATAATTATTGCAATAAGATAAAGTTAATTGTATCAGGTTCAAGTAGTTTTGAAATAAAGAAAAAATTTAAAGATTCATTAGTTGGTCGGACAATTGAATTTAATATATATCCATTAAGTTTTGACGAATTTTTAAATTTTAAAAATGTTAATATAAATATTTGCGAAAAAATCACTATAAAAAAAACAGAAAATGAATTAAAAGATTTATATCTTGAATATATTTTATACGGCGGATATCCGAAAATTGTATTAGAAACCAATAAAGAAAATAAAGAGATTTATTTACAGCAGATTATAGATACATATATAAGGAAAGATATAAGGGATTTAGCGAATATAAAAGATATTTTGAAATTTAATAAGTTATTAGAAATACTTGCTTCGCAGAGCGGGAATTTATTAAATGTAAATGAATTATCCAATACGAGCAAATTAGCGCGGCAGACAATAGATGAATATTTATTTATTATGGAAAACACTTATATTTTAAAACCTGTTTATCCGTATAGTTCGAATTTGCGTTCAGAATTATTCAAGACGCCGAAGATATATTTTTATGATACAGGCATAGCTAATTTATTATGGTATAAGCATTTGCCTGAAAAAGAGAATGGAAATATATTTGAGACTGCGATATTTTCCGAATTAATAAAAATGGATAAAATACGAAAAATAAATTATTGGCGGACACAAGATAAAAAGAAAATAGATTTTATTATACAAATAAATCGGAGTATTTATCCAATAGAAGTGAAATTAAATCAAGCGCAATTAAAATTGACGGCGTTAAGATACTTTAATGAAAAATACAAATCAAAAAAGAATTATGTAATAACATTAGAGAAACACAAAAAAAAGATAGATTATATTATTTTATATCCGTGGGAGATTTATTCGGAATTTTGATGGGCTATTAATTTTTTAAGTGTAGATTTTAGTGCGATATATGGAAGAAATAAATATTTTTTTGTTGCGTAAAAAAAAGTATGAGAGAATTATTGACAAAAATACAATTTTGGTTTTATATAAAGTGGCTATTTTTTTATAAAAAAATCTTGCATAAAAAGCGGACAAAAACTATTATAAGCAATACATTTTTATTAAGATTGCTGCAGATAGGCGAAGTAGCACTTTTATTAGGCGTAATAGGTTTGTTATTTTTTGTATCAACCAAATTTTTTAGAGGATAAGTTTTATGAAAAGAGTAATAGGAATAGATATAGACAGCGTCTTAGCAGATTCAATCGAATTATTTATTCCATTTTTAAACGAGCGATTTAACAAAAATTTGAAATTAGAAGATATAGTGCATTATGATTTTGATAAATGCTATAATGTTTCGCCGGAAGAAATATTAGAGGCGTTTAAAGATTTAACAAAATATAAATTATGGCGTGATATACCTATAATGGATTATGCTATTGAATTTATGGATTATTTAACAAGCAGGCATATAGCAGTGATAGTGACGAGCAGGCCAGAAGAGCATATGAAAGATATAACGCTCGAATGGCTGGCTAAACATAAAATAAAATATTCGGATTTATTATTTATGGATGAAAAACGCGATAATGATAAATATATTACTGGCTTGAAAAATGGCTATAAATTTGATTTATTTATAGAAGATTGTTATGAATTTGCTGTAAAAATTTTGAAGTATGATATACCTGTGATATTGATAGATTATCCGTGGAATCGTCAAGAAGATAAACAATGCAATAATCTTTATAGAATGACAAATTTGCGAGAAGTATTGAAATTTATAGAAATG
>JAKPEO010000015.1 GCA_029551925.1 bacterium | reverse complement strand
TTTGACACTGATTTCACGGATTTTCACGGATTTATACGAATTTTTTCAAAACGCAAACGCGTTTTATAATTTTTATTTTATTCGATTCAAATTCTAAATTTTAAGTTACCTTTCTTTTATTCGTTCAATTAGTAAAATTCGCAGTTATGTTTTTTCGGTGGTATTCAGTGTTTTCGGTGGTTTGTTTTCAACCACCGAGAACACCGAATCACACCGAGTTTTTTCTTTAACAAACGACTTAAAAATGACTTTTAAATGACAAATCATTTTTATCAGTGTCAATCCGTGTCTAAATTTCTTTGACACTGATTTCACGGATTTTCACGAATTTACACGGACTTTTTCAAAACGAAAAAAGTTTTTTTTTATCATTATCAATAAAATCTATAACTCGTTTGACCGTAATCTTTCTAAAAATATTTTACACGGAAACAAATAAATTCCTGAATATGCTTCGATATCAATATCCGGCTCATCTGAAAAATATATTGATGGCAATAATTTGTAATTAAGCGCTTTTAATAAATTAAAATGTTTTTCTAATTCTGCGTAAGCAAATGGTAATAATGACAACGAACGCGCTCGCCAGCCTAATAAATTTATTCCGTCGCGCCGTAATTTACGCGCGTTTGAGAACCTGTTAATAAAAAATTAATCTTATATTTTTCAATGATCAAATGAACTTCATCAAGTAATGACGGCAATTTTTGAATTTCATCGATTATAATAATTTTATTTTTTTTTGTATTTGCTGTTCAATTAATTTTGTATTTCGACTCAATTTCAAATAATCTTCACTGTCAAACAAATTGTATTTTTTCTATCCTCCGCCAAATATATGATTAATCAAACTTGTTTTACCGGGTCTGTCTTGCGCCAAACAAAAAACACGATTTTTTATCAACCATTTTTTAAAAATCAATAATCCGATTAATATACATTTTTAAAACTGTCTCTTATGACAATAAATATATAATATTTCGGTGATTGTCATAATAAACAACAATTTATCTGTCAACTATTTTTATAAAACATTTTAATTTTTGTGTAATACGCAATGAAACATATATTTAAAAATTATATATCATTTCGTAATTATTTATTTGATTAATCTCTAATCGTCTATTTTGTTCGCCCAATATCGTAATATCGCATAAATAAAAAAATAGTTTGTTTTCTGTTTTTTCACGCAGCACCAAAGAGCCGCTATTGATTTTAAAAATCGCCAGCCGCCAATCATCAGCAATTTGCTGATGACTGGCAACTGACAAATGGCAATTTATAAGTATTTACTATCTGCCAAAAATTTCAAATTCATAAAGCGAATATCCCCATCTTGTCGCGCGTTTAGTTCCATACATACGCACATATCTACCACTAATATTATTAATAGTTATTTCACGAATACCTTTGGCGCCATTAGTTATATTTGCTGCATCTGTCCAAGTAGAACCATTAGAAGAGATTTGAATTTTATATGCGGCAGCGTATGCTGCTTCCCAATTCAATACTACTTTAGTTATTGTATAATTTTTGCCTAAATCAACCTGTAGCCATTGCGGGTCGCTTGCAGCTGATGCCCAGCGAGTTGATGGATTGCCGTCAACCGCGTTTCCGGCGTAATTAAAATTGTTTTCATTAGAGCTTGAAGTGGCTGTTTTTCCTTTTGATACCAACGAACTGCCGCTTGCAGTAGAAGCGGTTGTAGTGGTTGAAGAAGGCGCTGGCGACTGAGTAACTGAAGTTGGCACTGGCGGCTGAGTTGCTGATGTAGAAGTTGCTCTTATATTTACTTTATGCGGTAAATTATTTATCCAAGATTCAGGCGCAGTTTTTAATACATATGGATTTATTTGTTCATTAATCACTTTTTCAGTTAAAAATTGCAATTGATTTTTTGTCAATACAAGCGCTTGTTCCAAAGTTATCAACCGCCATTGTTTAGGCGTTAACATTTCAATCATTCTCGGCGTAAAACATTTTAATTGTTCTGGAGTAAACGGTAATCCATGCCATTCAAAATAAGGCAATTGAGAATGTGATAAAAAATTAATTTGTCCAGGGGTTAACCATCTGATTTGTTCTACTGTCATTCGTTGAATAAATCTTTCATCTAAACTTGATATTTGGTTAATCCAAAGTCCATTAATCTGTTCGCGAGTCAAAAGTTTAACTAATGAATTGTTAGAGCCGCCGATTATGCCTATTTCTATTATCTGATCTTTTGATAATTGTTCCATTGCTTTCGGCGTTAATAATTTCACATTTTCAGCAGTAATTGGTATTGCTTGTATTTGTTCTTTAGTGAAACTATTAATATTTTTTAAATCTAAATTTCTGACTGATTTTACTCCGCGCTGAGTAGTCGATCTTTCTGATTTATTTGAAGATTTACTCCCTTCTTTTTCAGTTGCAAATAAACTTACAGCGCAAAATACCGCAATCATCAAACTAATCCAAACACTTCTCAAAAAATTCTTAAAATTTTTCATAATAAAAACCTCCTACAAATAAAAAATATAAATTTTATCTATGTCAACGCCGCGCGTAAGCGACAAGTTATTTTCAATTTTTTTTATCAGTGTAATTCAGTATCTGCGGTGTTTTTTTTTTAGCACCGAAGACACCGAAGCACACCGAAAATTTTTTCTTTAACAAACGGCTTAAAAATAACTTTTAAATGACAAATCATTTTTATCAGTGTCAATCCGTGCAATCCGTGTCTAAATTTTTTTGACACTGATTTCACGGATTTTCACGGATTTATACGAATTTTTTCAAAACGCAAACGCGTTTTATAATTTTTATTTTATTCGATTCAAATTCTAAATTTTAAGTTACCTTTCTTTTATTCGTTCAATTAGTAAAATTCG
>JAKPEO010000009.1 GCA_029551925.1 bacterium | reverse complement strand
TTACACTGCACTGTCTGCCCAATCTTAAATGCTTTTTCTAAATTTTCTATCTCGTCCCAACTCGCATATTTTTTTGGCACGATTCCTTCTAATCCATTAAATAATTGCAATACCAAAATATTATTTTTTACTATATTCGATACTACCGCTTCTACCACGCTGCCGCTCTCCATTTTTTCTTTTATCATTCCCCAAGGATCGCGACTCTTTTGTTTTAAACTCACTATTATACTCTTTTTTTCTTTATTCACTTCTATTATTTTGATATTCAGCGAATCTCCTACTTTAAAATGCGGACGCTCTTTGGATTTCATCCACGATATTTCAGAATTAGGCAAAAATGCTGTCACTGCGGTTTCTAATGAAATTTGTATGCCGCTTTTTTCTATCTTTTTTATTTTACCGGATACTATTTTATCCTTAAAATAACGCTTTTCTATGTTATTCCACGGATCTTCGGTCATTTGTTTTAAGCCAAGCGATATTTTTTTCTGCTCTCTATTCATCTCCAAAATTTTTAATGTCAGTTCTTCGCCTTTCTTAAACATTGATTTGAAATCTTCTATATACGCCCAACTAATGTTCGTCCGATGTAATAAGCCAGACAAATTAGCGGTTAATCTTATTATCACGCCAAATTCCAAAAAATTTTCAACTGTTCCTTTTACAACATCTCCTTCTTTATACTTTTCAAAAAATTCTGATATTTCTTTTTCTTCAAGTTCATCTAATAATCTTCTACGCGATATAACTATTTTTCCACGACTTTTATCTAATTCAATAATTTTAAATTCATAAGTCTTATTCAAAAATATTTCAGGTTTGGTTATTTTTTGTTTTATCAATTGCGATATAGGCAAAAACGCTTCAACGCCTATATCTACAATAAATCCGGCGTTTACTACCTGCTTGATTTTGCCTGTAATAGGTTGGTTGTTTTTATAGCAATCTTCTATATTATCCATCGCTAATTTAGTTCTTGCGATTTTATGTGATAATTTTAAATTGCCATTTTTATCTTCTAATTTCTGAATATATACATATACTTCGTCATTAACTTTAGGCTGCTCTAAAAATTCGTCTGCGCTTACACTGCCTTCTGCTTTTGCGCCAATATCTATCATCACTTCATCTTTTGTTGAAAGTATAACGCGGCCTTTTACTATTGTCCCTTCCGCTAAATTACTTAAATTCTCTTCGTATAATAAAGTGAAATCTTCATTTGTATGACTTCCTATCCCGCTAATTTTTATCGGCTCTTTTTTTTCTGTTGGTGGTTCAGCAGACGCGGAAGCGGTAGCGACGCTTGATTTATCTATTGATACTTCTTCTTGTGATTTCTTGGATTTCTCCAGGTCTTTATCTAAAAAACTCAAGATTAAACCCTCGCTGTTTTCTAATAATGTAAATTCGCCATTATTATTTTGTTCAATATTGCCATTTTTTAAATTCATAATCTTAATTCAGTCCTCCAAACTAATTAAATTTCCAAAATAATAAATAAAAAAATTAATTTATCATTTTTTCTAATTTTTTCACTATTTCATTTATAGTGTCTTGCGGCGTTGATGCGCCTGCCGTTATTCCAATTTTTTTTTTGCCTTGAAGATATTTTTTTTTTATTTCAGTTTCATCTTCAATATGATAAGTTGAACTATTAATATTTTTACATATCTCGTATAATCTTCGAGTATTAGCGCTGTTTTTGCCGCCGACTACAAATATAACATCTGCATTTTTCGCTAATTCCAACGAACTTAATTGCCGCTGTTCAGTTGATTTGCATATAGTATTGAATATCCTTAATTCTAAACATTTATCTACTAAATAATTCACGCAATCTCTGAATTTCTTCAAAGATTGCGTGGTCTGCGATAATAACGCTATTCTATTTGATTTTTGGATCCCTAAATTTTCTAATTCTTCCAAACTTTCAACTATTAGCAATTTATTATCAAATGAATCATTTAAACTGCTTATTTCCGGATGAAATTTATCGCCGAGCACTATTATCTTGTAATTTTCTTTTATCAACTCGTCAATTATCAACTCCAACTTTTTCACAAATGGACAAGTGGTATCCACTACTTCTATCCCTAATTTTTCGGATTTTGCCAATATTTTTTTAGACACTCCATGCGACCGAATTATCAATATTGATTTTTTTGTTTTTTTTATTTCTTCTAATTTTTCTATTTTTTCAACTCCTAAATTTGACAATTCGTTCACTACTTTCGGATTATGTATTATTTCTCCTAATACATAAACTTTTTTATTTTTAGAGCCCTTCACTGTTTTATATGCGGTATCTATCGCGCGCTTTACGCCAAAACAAAAACCCGAATGCTCGGCAATAATAATCTCAGTCATAATACTACATTATTTCAAGCACTTTTTTTACTAATGATTTGAATTTTTCTTTTACTCGTTTTGAGGTTTCCATAACTTCCGTATGCGTTAATTCCTGATCTAATATTCCAGATGCCATATTAGTTATACAAGTTATGCCTAAGACTCTCATTCCAGCATGAGCAGCTGCTATTACTTCTGGCACTGTTGACATTCCGACAGCATCAGCGCCCCATCTTCTCATCATCTTTATTTCTGCCGGCGTTTCATACGACGGACCAGTATTTGCACAATATACACCGGTCTGAACTTTTATATCTATCTTTTTCGCTATTTTCAAAGTTTCCTTTATATATTCTCTATCGTATGCAAATGTCAAATCAGGAAAACGCGGACCAAATATATCTAAATTATCGCCGATTAATGGATTTGTGCCCATATTGTTAATATGGTCTGTTATTATCATTAAATCGCCTGGCTTAAATTTTTTGTTTGCGCCGCCTGCGGCATTTGTAATTATCAGTTTATTTATTCCTAATAATTTCATAGTCCGAACGCCATAGGTTACTTCTGATATAGAGTATCCTTCGTAATAATGAAATCTACCTTGCATTGCGCAAACTATTTTGCCGTTCAATTTGCCTATTACCAAGCACCCTGCATGCCCTTCAACTCGCGACACTGGAAATAATGGGATATCTTCGTATTTTAATCTCACAGCGTCCTCTATTTCGTCAGCTAAATCGCCTAGCCCGGACCCCAAAATCAAACCGATTTCCGGCTGAACATTAATGCGCTTTTGAATATACTCAGCCGAACTTTTTATTCGCGCTAATAACTCTTGCATAAAATTTTGCATAAATAACTTCTGCCTCCTGCAAATATATAAATTTTTTTTTTATTTTTATCTTTTTTTAGGTATCTTAATAAAAAATGTCACGCCTGTCTGGTCTTTATTTTTTTCATACCAAATCTTGCCGTTATGCCCTTCTTCTACTATAAATTTAGCAGTAGCTAAACTTATGCCCAACCCCTGACCGTGATAATTTATATCTTCGCCTATCGTGAATTTTTTAAATATTTTTTCTTTGTCTTCAAATTCTATGCCTATACCATTATCTTTTACGCATAATATAAAATCACTATTTTCTTCTTGAACAGTTATATTTATTTTGCCGTTCGATTCTGTAAATTTTATCGCATTTTCTATCACATTATAAAATGTTGTTTTTATCATTTGATAATCAGCAGTGATTACTAAATCTTTAAAATGTTCTTGATTAAATTCGAGCGTATGCATTTTTTCTGAAATTTTTGACTTTAATTCTTCTAAAATGTCATTAATCAATAATACTGGTTTTAACTGAATATAATTGAATTTATAGCGCTTTGACTCTAATTCGACATACATCAAAATTTTATTTATTAAATCTTCCATTCTTTGACTTTCTGCTGATATTACTTTTATAAATTCTTTTTGTTCATCTACTGTTATTTCTATCTGGTCAGTCAATAATGTGTCTGTATATGCTTTTATCGATGTCAATGGCGTGCGCAATTCGTGAGATATTAAATTTAAAAAATCTGTTTTTAATTTATCTATTTCTTTTAATTCATCATATGCTTTTTGGATTTTTTCATATAATTCTGAGACTAGTCCCAAATTTTTAGACAATTCTATATTCTTTTGGTCTAATTCTGTTATTAACCGCGCATTTTCTAATGATATCGCAGCTGCATTTTTCAAAACTTTTAGTATTGTCATTTCGCTGGCTGTTAAAATATTATTACCTTGACGCTCGCCAAAGAGCATCAGCATTTTCTTGTTTTTTTGATTTATTATCGGCAAAATATAATTTATTCCGATTTTTCGAATTTCACTAAAAAATTCTACTTTTTCCAATAAATCAAACGGCACATTTGCTTCATCTACTTTAAATATCTCCTTCTTTTCTGATATTAAATTTAATTCTTCTTGATTTATTGAAAAACCGTAATTGGCATATTTTTTTTGAGATATGCCGAATACTGACCCGACGGTCATTGTTTCAGAATTTTCTTCTTTGTCGTATTTTAATAATAATATCGGCTTAAAATTAAAATGTCCTATTATAAAATAAAATAACACCTTTTCAATATTGGCTGGATTGCGCTCTAATGCTAATTCATTACTAATATCAAATACATTTAATAAATCAAATTCTTTTTTTTGATTTGAAATTAATTCCTCTTCGTAATTTTTTCGATATTTTTCTAAATCGATTTTTAATTTATAAAGTAATATTTTTAATTTTTTGTTTTCTTCTAATAATTCGCTTTTTTCTTTTTCTATCATCTAATATTATTCACCAATCGGCTTTTTTAAATACTTTATTAATTTTAATTCGTTCCCGTTTACAGGATCACGTTTATATTCCGTTTTATCCATTATCTTTTTTATAATATACACACCTAATCCGCGATTTTTACGCGCTTGACGATGCACATCTAAATTTACATTACCTGCTTTATCAAAATCAAAACCGTCGCTAAAATCTATAATATGTATCTCCACTTTTTCTGGATCTACCCAAATTTTTATGAATACTTCTTTGTCTCCGCTTAATTTATATCCATGTTCAATTATATTCGCAACTGCTTCATCTAATACAAGCGTTATTTCCAGCAGCAAATCATTATCAAATTGTTTCATTTCCGATATTGTTTTTATAAAATTACGGACAGTTGATAAATATTGCAATTGGCTTTTTATTCTTAATTCTAATTCGAATACATTGTTATTTTCATTTATAGTCATTTTTTTCTCCAAAATTTTAAATTAATTATTTATTTAAAATTCCTTTTATGGCTTCTTCTTCTGTGCTGTATGAAGAAAATAAATCGTCAAACCCCATCATTGCAAATACTTTTGTAAATTGATCTGTTGCTTTTAAAACGCTTAATGACCCGCCTTTTTCTTTGACTGTATCTAATATAGACATAAACACGCCCAAACCAGCGCTGCTTATATAATTTATGTTTTCTGCATCTATCAATAGATTTGTGTTTCCTTCATTTATTAATTTATTCATCTTAGTTTCAAAACTTGGAACTGTA
>JAKPEO010000058.1 GCA_029551925.1 bacterium | reverse complement strand
CTCAGAAAATTCTTCAAGCGATTATTGATGTTTTGATTAGTTATGATATTTCTGAAAGTTTGAGAAATGAAAAAAAACAATATTTGCAGCATTTGAAAAATCAGATTGATAAAATAATAGAATGCTTTGAAAATTCGCTTATCCAACTGCAAAATTATTATATCAATAATCCGAATCTACAAAATACAACTTTATCAATCTCTGATTATTATGCCAATATCAAAAATCTAATTAAGAAAAAAAGAGTATTAAACGAAAATAAAAGCAATATAAAAATATATGAAAAGATAATAGAGGAAATTGATAAACTGCCGTTAAACTTTTTATTCACAAAAAATATTGAAAAGATTTTGCCGTTAATTGAAAAGAATGTTTTTTTAAAAACCGAATATCAAGAAATATTCAAACTTGAAAATGAGCGAATGACATTGACGCAATATCAAAACGAACAAAATAAAAATAAAATTAATGAATTAACAGATACGATAAATAAAAAACGAACGCAATTAAAAAACGGAATTCTTTTGGCATTAAAAAAAGAATTAACGGATTTATTAAAAGAAAATGAATTATTTATATTTGAAATTAATGAACTTGAAAAAAAAGTAAAAACAACTCCAAATGATCATATACGGCTTTCAACGCTTGAAAAAAATGTAGAATTAACACAGCAATTGTATCAAAATAAAATCAAAGAATATATATCTTATGAAATAGGAAATATAGAGACACCTCAAATTTATGTTCTACAAAAGCCCAAATATCAATCTCCGTATCAAAGTATTTATTATCAACGAAATTTATCAACATTTGTTATTATATTTTTAATAATTGCGGTCGCAGTATCAATAATATTAGAATTATTCAACCAAAAGATATTTGAAATTTCAGAACTCGAAAATTATATTACTGAAAAAAATTGTGAAATAATAGTTTTAAAGAAATATAAAAACAAAATAGAAAACATCGAACATTTAAGCGTTTGGCTTAATATGCATACCGGAAAAAAAATGGCGCTTTTATTTGATGATTGTTTTGCGGAAAATATTATAAATGACTTAAAAAAAAATTATGTGATGTTACTTAATAATGATTGCGAAATTTATGAATTTTTTAAAAATAATAAAGAACAGATAGAAATAATTGTATTTGTAAATCTAAAAAAAACTTTGAAGAAGAGAGTAATGAACATTCTTAAGTTGTTTGATATATTGAAAATTCAGCCGAAGCTTTTTATTTTTTTTGATAAATGAGATATTTAACTTTAAGCGGACTTTTTATTATATATTTTTTTATTTTAGCAGTTATATCTGCTGATTTAAAAATCGAAAAGTATTCAGGAATTATTGAAATAAGAAAAAATAAAGAGGCTTGGATATTGCTGACAGAAGAAAATAGAAATATAAATGAACAAGATGTATTTTTTCAAACATCAGAAAAATCAGATTTGCTGATAACATCAGATTTTTTTAATTTTTATACAGATGGCTATACTCTATTTAGAATTTTGAAACAAAAAACAAATGAAATTTTAATAGAATTATATTTAGGCAATATTTTTTTAAAAGGGACAATCGATAAAAAGAAATTTATTAAAGTTAAAGCAGGAGAAAATATAATATTAGATTTTTCTGAAAAATTTAATGTAGATATAGATTTTACGATTGATAAGAAATTATATTTATATCAAATCGAAGGCGCAGCATTCTTAAATATCAATAGATTGCAAGGACCAGCAGTGAAAAGAAATATAAAACAAAATGAATTATATTTGATCGATAAAGAGAACATTTTGAAATTAGATAAATCCGAATTACGCTATCGGCTTAAAAATATAACTATCAAGGAAAATAAAGGACTTCGTGAATTTTTGATTAACAACAATGTTTTTAATGCCGCAATAAATATCGACGATACAAAACAAGAAAATTTACTTGCAAGCGATAGAAAAGAGAAAATAAATGAATCCAAACAAGATTGTCAGATAGTTTATTTTTATCCAAAACCAAATGAAATAGTGAAAAGCGCTAATCCATATGGACTTGTGTTATTTAGTAATCCGATGAATACTAAAAGCGTAGAAAAATCGATTTTTACAATTGCAAGTGGCGATAAGATAATAACTGAATCATTAGAAGGTTTGCGATTTATGGGATATATAGAATTAATCTGGTCGCAAAATAATAAAATGCTTACTATTATTCCAAACAAACGAAAACTTGAACCTAATAAGCAATATAAATTAACGCTTTACGCTAACAACGGTATAGATATTTTTGGCAATAAACTAAAAGTTGAAAATTACGAAGGCGCAATATTTTATGAAAAGTGAAAAGAGAATATATATAGATTGGCAATTTTCATTTTGCATGATACTTGTGATACTTGGAATATTGAATATTAATAGAGTATTTGAATTTAGTTTAATAAACAATATTTTTTATATTATTAGCAAAGTGTTGTTGGGAATTTCTGCTTTTTTTATTTTTGTCAATCCATTAAAGGCGATATTACTATTGCCTTTGACGAGTATATGTATTGCAGAATTTCAATTTTGGAAATATAGGATTTTATATATTGATATACTCTACATTTTTTTGTTAATTTATATTTTTATAAATCGTATTAAAAAAAGTTATTCAAAAATAGAAACATCATTATTTTTGAAAATATCGAGTTTTATAGCAATTGTTCTTTGGTTGACAGCATTGCAAGAGTATTATCGTTCATTCGGAAATATTAAAGTATATCTGATACTTGTGAAATATATAGAGTATTTCAGTTATCCGTTTATTATATATTATTTTTTTAAAAATGCGCAAGATAATCAAAATATGAAGTTTTTTTCGGTGTTTTTATTATTGGCAATTTATTTAATAGGTTTTTATGGCATAGTTAGCGCGCGATTTTATTCTCGCGCTACTGCGCCTTTTGAACAAATTTATGAACCCAATACCATTGGCGGAATGATGCTTGTATTTATTTGTATTATATTTTTTTATTTACTTAATTTTAAAAATAAAATTTATGAAAATATTTTTTTGATTTTTTTGCTGATACAATCGATATATGTTTTATTTAAGACATATTCAAGAACAAGTTATATTGCGTTTTCTATTATGATTTTAGTTACAGCATATTATTTGAAAAATAATTTTGTTAGATTTGCGTTGTTTATTTGTATAATTATATTAGCGGTAAATAAAATTCCTGATGATGTGATAATGAGAATAAAGACCATTTATCAAGGAAATAACTACTATGTTTTTAATTTACCAATAATTGGAGATTTATCTTTTAATACTGTATCATCAGCAGGCGCGCGATTAAATAAATATTTGTTTATTATGACCGAAGTATTTCCATACACTAAATTTTTCGGTCGCGGAATAGAGAGTGTTGGTTTTGTTGATGGTTTTATTTTTAAAGTAATCGGTGAGATAGGATTAGTTGGTTTGATATTTTTTATAATGACTATTAGATATATTTTTTATGAATTAAACAGAAAAGAATGTATGACTAAAAAAGTTAGATGTATTGTGAATGTGATGATTATCGGGTTATTAGCGCATTCGCTGTTTGTTAATACTTTTATAATATATCGTATAATTTTTCCGTTTTATTGTTTTATTTTATTGATTCTATTTTCAGCAAAAATAAAAGAAATAACCATATAAATATAAAAAAGGGGTAGGGGTAAGAAAATGAAAAAAATCAATTTAAAAAAATTATTAATTTTAGTATTTGCAGTATTATTATTAAGTCAGACAAGAATATATGCTATGCTACCGAGATGGACAAATGATATAAGAATAACGAATGATGCAAATATCCAATATTCGCCTAATATAACGGTGTTCACATCAATATATCTTGATTGGATAGATATGAGAGACGGATTGCCGGGATCGGTATATTATAATAGTAGTTTTGATGGGATATATTGGAATAATGAAACGAAGAAGAACGATGTGCCTGTAAAATATTTTTCAGTATTAGATAGAGAGCGCAGATATTTCAATTTAGACGAGTCGCACGATTCAGCGTATGGCGCGCATTGCATTTGGTATGATACACGCGGCGGAAGTTTGTCAAGTAATGAAATACAATATAAAAAGAATATAGGCAATAATATCAATACTTGGTCGCAGACGCTTACGCTGACGAGTAATGACGGATATATGTCGATAAAGCCGTCAATAGCCACATCATATCAAGGGATATATGTTTGTTGGGAAGATTTGCGAAACGGGACGGCAGATATATTTATAAAACACGCGCCGCGCCATTTAGATCCGACTTTGATTAGTTCGTGGTCAGGCGATACATTAGTATCTGAAGCGAGCGGCGCGAATAGTAGTATTTCACCGAGTATTGCCGCTGATACGAATAATGTTTATCTTGTATGGGCTGATAATAGAGACGGCAATTACGAAATATATTTTTCAACGAGCAGTAATTACGGAGTAAATTGGTCAAGCGCATTGCGTTTGACAAATAATGCCGGGAACTCTGATACGCCGTTAATTGCTATAAATGATACGCATATAATAGTAGTTTGGGTTGATGAAAGTTCAGGCACAAAAGCAATATATACGCGCAGTTGTTTGATAGACAGTAATCCGGCTATAATATCAAATTGGAGCGATTCGCGGCAAATAAATCAAACATCAGCGATAGCAGAAGACCCGCAATTAAACAAACAAGGATATGATATTTTTCTAACTTGGGTTGATTATCGGAATGGCAATTCAGACATTTATTTTAAACGGACAGATTATATAGCGCCGCCGGAAGTAATGCCAATATCGCCAATGAATAATGTAGAGACAGGCGTTTTGCGTCCGACTTTTGAATGGGATATAAATGATACAGATACATTATCAGGTATAGCATATTATCAATTAGAAATATCAGATAGCGTAACATTTGATACTATAATAATTTCAGATACAATACTAGAAGGCAATGATAAATTTACATTGACGCAAGATTTAATAGCAGGCGAAACATATTATTGGCGCGTGCGGACCGTTGATATTGCAGGTAATATAAATAAAGGCATAAATTATCGCGTATTGCGTATAGCGGGTAAACCAGAAAAATTATGGTATGTATCAGCGGCAAATGGTAATGATACTTATGTAGGTTCAGAGACTTATCCGTTTGCGACGATAACGCGCGCACTACAATCTGCTGTTGCATACGATACGATTTATATAGCAGCTGGCACATACAGCGAGACAGTAGCGATAGATACTGACGGCATTTCGTTGATTGGCGCGGACTCGATGGCTACTATAATCGATCCGGTCGGCGATTCGAGCGTTTCAATGTTGAATGGTATTTCAGCGCAAAATGTTAGTGGAATAGTAATTAAAAATTTGAAAATCTATGATTGTTATATTGGCGTTTATTTGAATAATGTCAATAATACAATAGTAGAAGATATGACGATTAGTTATTGCGGTAAAAATTTGAGTCCTTGGATAGGCGGCGGTATTTATATTGGTGTAAATAGTTATGGAAATAATGTTAGGAACTCTAAAATAGAATATTCTTGGACCGGTATAACAATAGATAGCGGTTGTCAAAATAATGTTTCTAATAATCAAATAGATACAATTATATCTTATGGTATTTCTCTCAATACTTATTCCAATCAAAATATAATTGATAATAATATTTGTATTTTTTCTGGCGGATTAAATTTAAGCGGCGCAACGGATAATACTATAATCAATAACCAATTTTTATATGGCACATCATACGGAATGAATATATCAAACAATTCAAATTATAATAAATTTAGATATAACAAAATTTTTGGTAGCGCACAAGATGGCGTTTATATTTCAAATTCCAATAATTTACAATTTATACAAAATGCCTGTGATTCTAATGTTAAATATGCAGTGACAATTTTAGGCGCCTTATCACATTCTAATATTTTTAATAAAAATAATTTTGGATTTAGTTTAATTTATCCAGATTCTGGAATTTCAAATGATACTTCTGCGCCTGTGAATTTTCAATATAATTATTTTGACGGAATTTCAGACTCTATACAAATAGCGAATAAAATACGCGGCGTATATCCAAATGTAGTGAATTGGCAGCCATATAGAGTTTCTTTGATAGATACTAATTTGGGTAGCGATACGATAGCGCCAGCAGCGCCGAGTATATATAATGTAGATACATCTGTTTATGGACAAATAACTTTATATTGGACAAAACCAACGCTCGATGAAAACGGCGGTAGCTTGACCGGACTGGCAGGATATAGAGTTTATCGTTTTACATCAAGCGATACAAATAATTGGGAATCGTATTTAGTAAAGAACATATTAAATCCTAATGATACCAGTTTTATAGATACAGATATAGTAATGGGCGAGACATATTATTATCGCGTAGCAGCGTTTGATACGCATATAGCAAATAGTATATTATTTTACAATATAAGTTGGTATTCAGATACAGCGCAGGCAATAGTGCCGATAATTTCATATAACGGACCGAATTGGTATGTAAATTCAACTACTGGCAGTAATAGTTATATAGGTTCAGAAACCTATCCTTTTGCAACAATAACGCGCGCATTACAATCTGCTGTTGCTTATGATACGATTTATATAGCGGCTGGCGTATACAGCGAAACAGTGGTGATAGATACTGATGGAATATCGCTTATCGGCGCGGATTCCGAACTAACTCTAATAAATCCGCCAACTGGCGAGGGTATAAAAATTTTTAAATCAAATGTTAAAGTATCAAATTTAAAGATTATTGCACCAAATAATACTGCAATTTTGTTATCGGGCGGTTCAAGTAATTATCACAATACTTTTAATAATTTACAAATTGAAAATAGCAATAAAGGTATATATTATAATGACAATAATTACTGCACCGCGATTTATATATCAATTAAGAATTGTGATAGAGGTATTGAGATAAATCAGGGCTATTTTAATTATACAAGATATATAAAAATTGAAAGCTGCACAACTGGGATCTTTTTAGGGCCTACAACAAGTTGGGTTAATGATAATTACTTTTATAATATTGATATTGATACGCCTATATATTATGGAATATACGAAGGCTCATTAGTTGGAAATATATTTGATACAAGCGTCAAGATAAATAACAAATCAATTTTTTATGCAAATACAATATCAGATACAACAATTAATGGTGAAAATTATGGCGGAATAATAATAAAAAATGGAGATACTCTTGTCATAGAAAATTTTGAACTTTATAATCAAGGAATAATTTTAGGCAATGTGCGAAATTCAATAATAAGAAATAATAAACTAAAAGGTTCATATCCATACGGCGTAGGTATATATTTAAGAGAGGAAAATTATTATTCTTCTTATAATCAAATAACTGATAACATAATCGAGAATTTTAATGACGGGATAATGGTATCATATTCAAGAAATAATGTCATAAGAAACAATATTTTAAAAAGTAATAATAATGGCGCGTATGTATATGATGCGATAAATCAAACCATAAAAAATAATGTGTTTGATAATAACGGCTATGGATTAAATGGCGGATTAACATCAGGAAATATTATTCAAAATAATATTTTTGTAAATAATAGTTTTTATGCGCATTATGAT
>JAKPEO010000092.1 GCA_029551925.1 bacterium | reverse complement strand
ATGGACAAAAAAATTACAAAATGCTGGCGCGCATGTTATATATGGAATTGCAGATTTAAAAACCCACGCAAAAGCGCTTTTGATTATCCGCAAAGAAAATAATACTATAACAAAATATATACATCTTGCCACTGGCAATTACAACGAAATTACCGCTAAATTATACACTGATTTAAGTTTTTTTACTAGTGATACAACATACGGCGAAGATATTTCTATATTATTCAATTTACTGACTGGTTTTTCTATGCCTGATGTTTTTAATCGTATTTCTGTTGCGCCGCTTGATTTACGCAAGAATTTTTTATTTTTAATTGAACGCGAAACAGAAAATGCCAAAAAAGGAATAAAAGCAAAAATCATAGCAAAGATGAATTCTCTTAATGATGCTGAAATAGTAAAAGCGCTTTATAATGCTTCTATGGCTGGCGTAAAAATCGAATTAATTGTACGCGGTATATGTATTTTAAGACCGAATTTAAAAAAGATTAGCCAAAATATTAAAGTTAAAAGCATAGTAGGACAATTTTTAGAGCATGCGCGGATATTTTATTTTTATAATGGCGGAGACGAAGAATATTATCTGTCAAGTGCTGATTGGATGAGCCGCAATCTTGATAAACGCATAGAAATTTTGTTTCCTATTAAAAGCGAAGAAAACAAAAAATTTATTGCTGAGATATTAAAAATACAATTAGCGGATGAACAAAATTCTTGGTATCTTGATGAAACCGGCGCTTATAAAAAACACATAAAAAAACACGAAAACAATCCCAAAAATTATTTTAAAGAAATTTATTCATTCATCAAAAAAGGCGAAAAGAAAAACAAAAAAACAAAATTAAAACTTTTTAGTTTATGATTTTTTTTGAAATGTGCGAATGTGCGCATATTCGCACATTAAGTAATCTTGTATTTAGTTGTTAAACTATTAAAAATTAAAATTCATAATAATCCGATTATATGATAAAGCCATAGGATATTCATACCTACGATAAAATTTACGATAGTTGAAGGAAACCCGAATTTAAAATAATCCCAAAATGTTATTTCGCAAATATCGCGAGCTTTTTCAATTACAATTATATTTGCTATTGCTCCGATAATAGTCAAATTTCCAGCTACTGTGCTGCCGAAGGCCAATACATACCACATTAAATCAGGATTAGACAATTCTTTAATCCATTCAGCAGAAACTAATACATACGGCACATTAGCAAAAATATTTGAACCGAATAATGTCAATATCCCGAAAATCCAAAATTGTTTGAATGTCGAGCCTTTAAGATATAATCGCGCATAATTTATTATATAATCAGTTGCGCCTGTTTCCTTCAATGCTCCGATAACTACAAATAACCCACTAAAAAACAAAAGTAAATTCCAATCAATTTTACGAAGTATCTCGATTTCATCGCGATGCGCAAGCACAATCAAAAAGGTAGCTCCTGCTATCGCAGACCACGGCATATTAAATTCAGCAAAAAACAAAATAATTACTAATATAATTGCAAAAATTGAGCGTTTAAACAGCGGTTTTTTCGCAGTTTTAGAAATATTGCTTAAATTCTGTTTTTTTTCAGCAGAAATATTTTTAAATAGTTTTAATAAAATAATATAATTGATAATTAGCGTAATAATTCCGATAGGCAGCATTAATAGAAAATATTTCGAATACGAAAGTTTGGAAAGCGTGCCAACAATCATATTTTGCGGATTGCCAGTGAATGTTATAGCGCCGCCTAAATTAGTGGCTGTCGCTAATGCCAATAAAAAAGGCAGCGGATTAAGATTTCGTTGTTTTATCATTATAATCAAAAGCGGCGTCATAAAAATGCAAACAACATCATTCACAAGAAACGCAGCTAATCCGCCAAATACAAATACAACTACAGCCAATAAATTTTTATCTGATAAATTATAACTATCAATCTTTGCTGCTAAAACATTGAAAAATCCTGCTTCTGATAAATGCTCGATTATTATCATCATTCCTAGTAATAATAATATTGTATCCCAATTAACTAAAATTATAGTTTTGTCTGGAGTGATTACTTTAAATATTATCAGCAGCAATACTCCAAGCATAACGCCGCCAGGTCTGCCGATTTTCAAAATATTCAATCTTCTGCCAGTGATAATAATGTAAGTAAGTAAAAAAATTAAAATCGCAATGTATTTAGGAGACATTGCATCTACGCCTCTTCAAAATACTTTTTCGGAATTTTATTATAAATAGTTTTTATCTGACAAAATAAATCATTAACAAAATTATAATCGGGTTTTTCTTTTTTCAATTCTAAATCCATTTGAGTAAATAGTTCGCACATATCAAAAGCACCTACCGAGCCAGATGAACCCTTTAATGAATGTGCGATTTTTTGAAGTTCGCTCTGATTTTTTTCAACGAAAAATTTCTCTAATTTTTGGATATAATTCGGTAAAGTTTTAACAAATTCAAATGTAACAATCGTAAAATCCGGATCATTATCAAAATAATTCAACCATTCTTTTACTATATCATCATTATCTGAAATTAAATTTTCTGACATAATTCTTCCCCTGATTAAAAACACATTTGCGTATTTGCGCAAATGTTAATTTTATAAATTTAATTTACTAAATATTCTTAATTACCCTCACAAAATTTTATTTGTTTTATTCAAAATATTTAGATATTATCTTGCTCCATTTTTTTTGTTTTGTCAACAATAATTCTATCACTTCGCGCACTGCGCCATCTCCGCCATTTTTTTTTGTTATATAATCTGCGACTTTCAACACATCATTTGCCGCGTCATTTACCGCAATTGCTATGCCGGTTTTCAGCATCACAGGTATATCTATTACTTCATCTCCCATATAAATTGTTTCGTCCGCAGAACATTTAGTTTTTTTTAAAATATCCAAAAACGCTGCGAGTTTATTTTTTGCATTTTGATAAATGTATTCTATTCCTAATTCAGTAGCGCGGCGCAAAACCATCTCAGAACCACGCGCTGTTATAATACCAAATTTTATTCCAACTGTCTGTGCTTCAATTATTCCGCGACCGTCTTTAACATTAAATGTTTTGCTCTCGCAACCGTTTGAATAATATGTAATATCATTCTTTGTCAGCACGCCATCAACATCCATAATTATCAACTTTATTTTACGCCAATCTTTATCAGTTATTTTTTTTTTTTTCATTTTTTCACACCTTTTCATTTTAATATTTGATTATATCCTTGTTCTGACATTATATAATATTTTTTGAATATTGTATCAAATTTATTAGATTTTCGCAGATTTTTTAAAAATTTTTCTAATTCATTTTTCAAACTTGCATTTTCTTTACTTAACGCCCAACATAATTCTTCTATATCGCTCACCGCTAAACAATTTTCAATGTTTGGATATTTCTTTTTAAAATAAATAAATGTAATAGTGTCAACAATGCTGTAATCCGCTTCATTATCATTTATTTTTTTTATAAAATGCTCTTCATTTGCATTTTCGTATTTATATTCAATATCTTTAAGACGCGGTAATAAATATTTTTCAAATGTATCTTGATAACTCGTATTTTCCCATAATATAAAACGTTTGCCGTCAAGTTCTTCAATTTTTTTTATTATTTTTTTTTTTGAATTTGTATATAAAATTTGTCTATTATCAATAATTTTTACAAAATCAAGCAATCTGTCACGCCATTCATTTTTAGTTATAAAATCTACTGCAATATCAATCTCATTATTTTCAAAAATATAAGGAATATATATATCGTTTTTGTCTACTATATTCCCGCCAATATCTTTTGAAAAATATTTACTGAAATTATCTATAAAAACAATTTCGAGTTCTACTTCTAAATAATCTGCGAATTTTTTTATTAAGTCATAATTAAATCCGGCGATTATTTCACCGCTATCATTTTTCAAATAATTATTATAATCATCGCTCATACCTACCCGCAATTTTTTAGCCGCTAATATTTCTTGTAAATTACGCGCATTTAAAAAATTCGCAGTAAAAAAAATAATAAAACCACTTAAAATAAAAAATATTTTTTTCATTAATTAAATAGCTCCTTTTTATCTAAATTTTATTCGTTTTTCTAACATTATAAAATGCTCTGCATCTTTGTCTCGCTCTATTGCCGGCGACCATTTATATCTTAAAAATGTCTCTTTATCAAATCTATATTTTGCTTCTAATTCAGATTTCAAACCGGTTCGATACGAAGTCAATCCTTGACTACTGCTACCAGGATTTTCATCAGGCATATTCACTAATTGTCCGCGATATTCTAAATACAAATTTTTCGCAAAATATTTGCCTATTGAAAATGTAGTATTTAACAATAAATTATTATACAGCGCATCTGTATCGCTTGTTTTTTCGCGGCGCAATATATTTTCAAATACAGGAGCGTTAACATTAATATATAAATTAAATTCATCCATTAATTTTTGTTCTAGCGGCCGCAATAAAAACGAACTGACATTTTTATCAACAAATTTCGCGGCACTGTAATCTTCTTCAATATTAATTACACGCTGCAATTGCGTGAGATTGCCTGTTGTTCCAGTCCTAACAATTTTATGTACATCTTCTTCTGTCAATTCCGGCCGCGCTGGCGCACGAAATGTCGGTTTAAATTTATCTACCGGTCCACTATATAATAATTTTATTTCTAATCCGTCGATAACGGCGCTGGCTTCGCCGTTTACTATCGGCACACCGGCTTCGCTATTCACATTCATTTCGACAAAATTCAAATTAAAACGCTGACTTAAATAAGTAATATTTCCGCTTCTGCTACTTAAATAACCCTTTACTCTTAAATGATATTTATCTCCTAAAAAATGTATTGTGTTGCCTTTATCCAACTCAACATTTATCATCGGATAACGATACCAAACATTTTCACGAATATGAACATTAGCATCCCAATAGGGATACACTGCATTCGAATCGTATTTGCTGTCCGGCTGCGGCTTTAATGGCGGATAGGTAAATTGCGCATTGCTGACATAAGCACTGCCTTTAAATACAGGTTTTTTCAATGTCCCCACCAATTTACCATTTATATCAGCTTCTCCGACCATTTCTACTTCCGGCACTTCGACCTTTATCTTTGAAGCAATCACATTCAAATTTAAATTATTCAAATTAGACCCCGTATCGCTTGTGAGTATTATACTGCCACGATGATTATTCATTTGAACATTTTCAAAAAATACATTATTATTTTTTATTTTTATCGAGCCATTAAGATTTCTTAATTCTCTGACATATTGCATCAAATAAAGATTGACATTATTAAATGCTAATTCCGCATTTATTATCGGTTCGGTAATTTTGTTTGTTATCTCTAATTCAAATTTTCCTGTTCCTTCTATCTTTCTTATAAAATCCGAATAAATTGCTAAATTCGCTAAATTATTTGCTAAATGTCTATATTT
Source organism: bacterium (assembly GCA_029551925.1). Lineage (GTDB taxonomy): Bacteria > JAGOBX01 > JAGOBX01 > JAGOBX01 > JAGOBX01 > JAKPEO01. Next base: position 44,625 of record JAKPEO010000092.1, on the reverse strand, counting down.
TATATTTATCGCATTATTGATTTTATTATAGGTTCCAATTATATACGATATAGGAAGTGTATCGCTGAATATTCTCAAATCTTTAATATTTATCGTATTATCTCTGTTTTCAATTTCACCAGCTAAACTATATCCTAAATTATTCGATCTTTCAAATTTCAATAAATTCTTTTTATAGTCAAATATCAAATTTATATTGTCAATCAATGTATTGTTTATATCAATATTTGTAGAATTAATAGTCCCTTTATATTCTTCATTTCTCAAATCAATATATGCATTTAACAGCATATTCCCAGTAATTTTTAAGTTTTCATAATTAACATTATTCAAATTAGCTTTTAAATTTACAGAGCCTGTTCTTTTAAAAATATCGCCGTCAAATACGCCAGAAAGCGTAATAGTCCCTTTTTGCGAAGGTATTTCAAAAACTAATTTTTCAATGTTGACTTTTTGATTAACGCCGTCAACATAAGCGAGTATTTTATCTCCGTTTTTTTCAGAATATAAAAGTTTCAATTTATAAATTATTTTATCGCGAACATTAATATCTATATATGAATTAAAATCTAAAAGTTTTTTTGGATAACTAATAGCATCAAGGAATCTTTCGTTTAATTCCGCAGAAAAATCAATTTTTTGAAGATTAAAATAACTCAACTTAAATTTTAATGCGCTGCGCTCTGTGGTTTCAACAGCAAATGATTTGTTTATAATATTATGCTGCCCGAATATATTCGCCAGTAATTTATTTTTATAAATCGTTCGAAAATTAAAACGTAAATTTTCATCTATTAAATGGCCGAATCCTGAAAAACTGAAATCAGCGTAATTATAGTCAAATACAAAACTATCTGATTTAATATTATAAACGAAAAATACTTTATTTGCCTCTAATAAATTTGTAAGTTTTGCGTGACCTGATAATTTTATCTGTCGCGGAGAAAGCTCTAATATTCCAGTATCGCAATCAAAATATGTCGAGATTGTCTGATTATAAACATCAAACGGCATTATCGGCGCAATATGAAGTTTATTTATCAAAATATCATAATTTTGATAAGTGCAGTCTATTTCAAATTTTATTTTTTCGTCGTTAATATTAGAATAATCAGATTTGGCTTTTAGTTTTACTGGTTTCAATTTAGATTTTTCTAAAAAATTTATATTTGCCTCGATATTGCCAGAATAATGAATTTTGTTATAATATAAATTTTTCGCATTTAATTTTACAAATAATTCCGGAGTATCATAAATCTTTTTTAAATCTAAATCTAATGATACAGCGCCATTTATCTTTTCAAAATATTTACCTATTTGAAAATTGTGTATTGTTAATTTTGCAGGGATGCGCTGATTAAAATCATATACTAAATAATCCCTTTTATTATCTGATAATTTAAAAATATTATCCTGATACGATATTTTAAAATTATTGTTGTCTAATTCCAAATTGCCCGCGCCGTAAAAATGCGGCGACAAACAATCATAAAAAAGATTGACTTTCATTTTCGCTTGCGGAAATGGCAAATCTAAATTCAAAAGTTCAAAAATTAGCCGAGTATCTTCAATACGGTCGATTTTCAAAACAGTTTTTTTATTGTGTAAAAGTAATTTATAATGCGGCGCTTGATTTTTTTTTGCATCGCCGACAGAATATTCAAATATCAAATCTTCAAATAATGTATGTTCGTCCGTTTCTGCAATATTAAATTTTTGCTCTTTTAAAAACGACAATATCCCTTTATTAAAAACATAAAAATTCAAATTATTGGTTTCTATTTTTATATTAGCAATCTCTTTTTTCTCGAAATTCAGCAATAAATTCAAATTATTTAATGATGCTTTTATATCTGAAAATTTATCATAGCCGAATAAATTAATATTAGTAATTTTTAAATTGCGAATAAAATAAGAATCAACAGCGCTTGGCGGCGCTTTTAGTAATTCCTTGATTTTATTGACTAATTCTAATGAATGTAAAATTGTATGCAGATTGCCGTTTTTTATTTCCACAAAATTTATAGGATATTTCCAATCGTGATAATTCAAAGTCAATATTATTTCATCTATATAACTATTAGCATCATTATTTTCTAAATGTCCGTTAATTTCAATTCCGTAAAAATAGAGTTTTCTGTTGCGCCAATCAAATTTATAGCCGCGAATATTTACTTCTATTTCCTTTACTTCATTATCCAAGGTTTTCAAAATAAAAGTAAATATTCTTTTATTAAGATTTTTTACGATTGCATTAAATGAAAAATACAAGGTAACAATTGCAGCTGCCAAAAAAATTATGAATATCGCAAATATTTTTTTTAAAATTTTTTTGATTTTCATTTACTTCATTAAATTCAATAAACTAATTATTTTATTTTTTTCTTCATTATTATTAGTTAGATGAATGTATTCATTAAAATATTCTGCCGCTCGCTTATTATTTTTCAAATTATAATAATATATCACTCCAATATTTTTCAATGCTTCTATTTTCAATGTTTTAAGTTCTTCGATTTTTTTTTCTTTTTCAGGAGAAATCAACCCGCTTGTCAAAACATTATAATCGCTAAATAACCGCGTGCATAATATATATTGTTCAAGCGCATTATAATAACGATTTCTCTGAAAATATTCGTATGCCAAAAAACTGCGATGTTCAGGATTTGCTTTTTCAAGCCATATAGCATTTCTAATAATGCTGATATTATCTGTATTAGGATTTTTTAGATTATAATAAAGATATAAGCGTTTAAAATTTATATATACATAATTCGTCCAAATTTCGCGTTTTAAATAATAAATAGCATTATTATAATCCTGCTTATTCAAATAGCACAATGAAATATTATAATTTAAATTAGCGTAAAAAGGCGAAAATTTTTCTAATTTTTTGTAAAGTTCCAGCGCTTTGTCATAATCATTCAAACTATAATAACAATGCGCTAATTTGTAATATGTCTCATAATCGTATTTATTATGTTCCAGCCCTTTGTTATAAAATTCTATCAGATATTTGTATCGTAATTTTGGATTTTCTTTGCCGGTCTCATCATAAAATTTGCTGTCCGGCCGCTCATAACTCGTCGCTGTTTGCAGCATCGAATTTGTAATATAGTTATTATAATGATAGCGAATAGTAAAAATCAACAAAATACCGAAAAACGCCAAAATTATTTGATTAGTAAATTTTTCAAATTTTATAGTATTAGATTTTTCAAGGGCTGCAAATTTTCGTTCAATAAAAATGAGAACTAAACTAATATTAAGCCAATAAAAAATTGCGCCTGATGTAAAACGTAAAGCAACATCAAAAAAATTCTGTATCCACACAGAAATTACGCCGGCTATCAAAAAAATCAGCGCAAGCGCATAGCGATAACTTGTAATTTTGAATATAAAATGTATTGCCCTGAAATATAATGTCAGTAGTAATACATAATACAAACATAATCCTATTGTTCCAGATTCTTGCCATATTTCTAATTCTTCTGAATGTGTATTTAATTCATTATTTGTTATACCTTCATATTGATATAAAGATGACCGATAAAATCTATCGGCAATTACATATGATCCCACGCCGTAACCAAAAAAATAATTATCGTATATGCAGCGCAGCGCAGCTCTATACGAACTCATACGCATTTGCCCTGTGCCGTATTCTGTAACATTAAATCTGTATTTTATTTCTTCGTAAATTTTATTTGGAAAACTGCCTTCAATATTAACCAATATTCCAATTATCGTAACAACGGCAAATACTATTCCGGCAAAATAAAATCTGATTTTTTTGATTTTCCAAAGTATCATAAAAATAATAAAAATCACAGCGCAAAAAAAACCGAGAAAACTCGAACGCGCTTCAGTCGGCGGTAAATGTATTAATAAATTTATTATTGCCAATCCGGCTAAAATTCTATATTTAAGATTTTTTATAATTACAATACCAGCGGCGTTTATAAACACAGCATTTAAAATAAAAGCGCCGTAAAATTGCGGATTGCCAAAACTTGCTTTTAGATTGCCCCAACCATATTTTTCCACTAATTTGAAATCATAACCAGCCACTTGAAAATATCCGTAGATTACTGCGATTATTGATAAAACTAACACACTAAAAAAAAGATATTTCAAATTTTCAAATTTTTCGACCGCATTATATACGCATACAGAAAACAAAAAATAAATGAAAAATCTATAAAACATCTCCAGCCCAGAAAAGAAAATAATTATATCAGTTGAAAATATCTGTGTTAGTAAATTAAAAAATAAATAGATTATGTATATTCCAAAAATTTTATGCTCAATCGCTAAACTAATTTTTATTTTGTTTTTTAGCGAATAATAAAATAATGATATAATCGCGCAAAGCGTAAAAATTTGCGCGCCGCTTTTTTTTAATATTCCCAAATCGCGAGTTGTATTTGAAAATAATAACGCGGCGCCGCTAAAAGTCAAAATCACAAAAATTAAAATAAAATTATAATCGTTCGTTTTATTAAAATTATTTTTCATTTTTTTTGCGTCTGATAATATCGTATTTTTGTAAATTCAAATCTCCGCTAATAATAATCTTTCTGCCGTGATTTACTTCTTCAACTTTTTCTAAATGTTCTAATATTATTTCATTTATCACAAATTCTTTATTATCTAAACTTGGCGATAATATCTCCAATCTTTCGCCTTTTTTGATTTTTGCGCGCACTTCTACTAATGCGCATAATTTTTCTTCGTATTTGACAAAATCGCAAACTATCCCCACAAAATCATAATTGCGATAATATACTGATTCAGCATAATTATAATCTTCCGCTGTCGGCATTCCTCTTTTATAAAAGCCCAAATGATATTTACGGTGGCTAACTTTGGTTAATTCATTATTCCAAAATTCTAATCTATTTTTAAATTCGTTTTTATCGCGATAATATAAATCAATAGCATTGCGATATACAGCCGTAACAGATGCGGTATAATATACGCTTTTCATTCTTCCTTCTATTTTTATACTGTCAATTCCCATATCTATAAAATCCGGCAATAATGAAATAGCATTCAAATCTTTTGAATTGAAAATATATGAGCCGCTCTCATCTTGTTCGATTTCAAAATACTCGCCTTGCCGCTTTTCTTCAACTAAAAAATAACGCCATCTGCACGGATGCGTGCATTCGCCGGAATTAGCGTCTCTGCCAGTCAAATATTTGCTTAAAAAACATCTGCCTGAATATGATATACATACTGCGCCGTGAATAAATACTTCTAATTCTATATCCGTTGCTTCGCGTATCTCTCGAATTTCAGTAATTGATAATTCGCGAGCAAGTATTATTCTTTTTACTCCTAATTCTTGCCAAAATTTCACTGCGTATTTATTTAATGTATTTGCTTGCGTGCTGATAAATATATCTAAATTTGGCGCTGTTTTTTTGATAAAATACAACAACCCGACATCTGAAATTATCACAGCATCCGCTCGGATTTCTTCCAAATATTTTAAATATTCCGCTAAGCCATTAAAATCATTATTATGCGCAAAAATATTTAACGTGATATATGCCTTTTTATTTTTGCTGTGAACAAATTCTAATGCTTTCTTTAAATCATCATCTTTGAAATTGCCGGCATATTTGCGCAACCCGTAATTTTTGCCTGATAAATAAACAGCATCCGCTCCATAATTTATCGCGCCTATTAATTTTTCAAAATTACCAGCCGGCGAGTTTAATTCTATTTTTTTCATTTTTGCGCTAAACAATTTATTTCAAATATACAATCAAATTTATTTTCTAAATTTCTTGTTATATCGGCTTTTGAATAATTTAATGCATAACCTGAATTATCAATAAAATTCAAGAATTCAGTTAGTTCTGGTAGTTCTAAATTTTTTAACTGCAAATATATTGAGACAGCCGCGTAATTATCTATATTTTTAATATCATTTTGGTTAAATTTTAAAATCTTATTTTTTAGATTTAGTTGAATTAGATTGGTTTCAAGATAATTCATTAGCGAAGCGCCAGACGGAAATATTTTATATTTATTCAATAACTGTTGATGTGCTGTTTCTATTGTTTTATACTTTACAATTTGTTCGTTAATATTACTTATTTCTCTTTTTTTTGTCTCGATACTTTTTTTGAAATCTGCAATATCATTATTCACTGGAAATATAATAAATCTATAATACGCTAAAACTGCTAATATCGATAATAAAATCAATATTTTTTTGTTTCTAAAAATTGTCATTACTCCATCAACTCCGAAGTATCGCGCTTCATATTGCGTAACTCTTTTTCAGCCAATATTTTATAATTTTTATCGAATTTCTGCGAATTTATCAATAATTCAAAGTATCTTATCGCTTCATTTAATTTATTTGTATTTTTATATGCTATGCCAAAATAATAATACACGCTTCCGTCATTATTTGAATTTTCTATTAATAACAATCTATTGCATAAATTCAGAATTTCGTCCCATTTTTCTAAATTAATATTTATTTCTATAATTTTTTTATACATTTCTGTTTTTTTTGATGAATCATCAATTAAATCTATTGAAATTTTATATTCGTCTATTGCTTGCAAATATTGATTTTCTTCTTTTAATATTTCAGCTTTCCAATAATGCGCTAATGCTATATATTGACTTTTTTCTTTGTAATTTGTCAACTGCTCAAAATATTTATACGCTTCTAAATAATCTTTTAATTCATAATATGATAAACCAATGAAATATATATTTTTGATTTTTTCCTCTGATGTTTTGGAATTTTCATAATTTTTGGCAAATTCTTCGATTGCTTCTTTATACATCTGCCTATTAAAAAATTGTTCGGCTTTATTTGTTAAACTAATAGGTGTCTTAATTTTAGAAGAATAATAAAATGTAAAATATCCAAAAATAACAAAACCAGAAATTAAAACTAAAAATGCCGCTATCAATTTATATTTTATTTTTTTTTTTTCTTGCTTGTCTGTAAATTTTTGTAGTTTTATTTTTTCTGCGGCTGGCTGTTCAGCATCGTCTTCTAAAATATCATCAAACTCTTTTGCTATATCGCTAATTTCATTATCTTGATTTTGAGTTAACGGTTCTTCTTCTTTTTCATCAACTATAACATTTTTTTTGTTTCTTGGCGGCTGAGGAATAACAGGCGCTCTTGAAGTTATTTTTACCGCGCTTTTTTGTTCGATAATATTTTCTTCTTTTTTTTTTGCAGTATCATCTGATTGTATTGTATCAATATTAAGATTTTGTTCGATTTTTTTTTCTTTTTTTGGCGGTTTTTCAATCTTATTTTGATTTTTGGATTGTGGAAACTTGACAGGTTGGACAGGTTTTTCGGCAGATATTGATGATTTCAGATTTTTAAAATCATCTTCTTTTATCGGTTCAACCAACGGCTGATTATTTATCCAATTCTTTTGAATTTCCAAAAAATCGTCAAAATACATAACCTATAATTTTATCATACATTTCACTAAATTGCAATTTAAAAATGTTTAAGCAAATACTTAGCAAATATCAAATCTTCTTTTGTTGTTATTTTTATATTTTTATCAATACCGTTTATATAATGAACAATATATTTTTCTTTTTCTAAAAATCCTGCGTCATCTGTAAACTTATCCAAATTTTCTTTATTTTTATTATAACATTCTAACAATAACTTAAAATCGAATAATTGCGGAGTCTGCACTGCTCTGTATTCTTCGCGATTTATTGTTTCTAAAATAATTTTATCTTTTTCATTTATTTTTTTTACCGTATCTTTTAATTTTATGCAAGGGATTACAGCGCAAACATTTTTTTCTTTAATTTTATTAACCAAATCATTAATTAGAGCCAGTGTCAAAAACGGTCGAACGCCATCGTGAATAAAAACATATTGGCATTCTTTTAATTTTGTCAAACCATTATATACTGAATGATGACGAGTTATGCCGCCTACTGCAATTTGAAAATCAGAAAAGCCAAATTTATTAATTATATTTTTTTGGACATATTCAATATCTTCTTGAGGAACAACCAATATTTTTTCTAATAACGGTAAGCCATTGAATATCTTCAAGGAATAATATAATATCGGTTTATTGACTATTTTTATATATTGTTTTTTTATTTGCGTTGATAATCTTGTGCCGCTACCGCCCGCCGTGATAATTACCGACGCTTGTTTTAAAATATCATTCATCTTCTTTAATTACAGGGACAATACAATCAGCAGTGATTTTTTTATTTTCATCTTCAACTATAATTTTTGAAATATTTGCGCCTACGCCCTTAACTACTGTCGTCACTCGCTTAAAAATAAAATAATCATTTAATTTACATTCATAAATAGGCGTTAGAATAACATTATAATTATTTTTTTCGCATGCTTTATAAACAGCGGCAGATTTTGACATTTCTAACATTTCATTTGAACTTGTAAATAAATTTACTAATGGCTGAAATATCGCTAATATTCCGCTTAAACTTGTAAACGGCTGCGATAATCCGATAATCTCCGCGCCGCCTAATGTCATAGTAGGCGCGCTTTGATTTGTAGCATACACATTTTCCGAAATTTTTAAAGAATTGGGAAATCTTAAAAAAAATAATACTTTGGTAATGGACGCTTTGCCTTCTATCGGCTGGCCTAATTTAATTTTATATTTGACATTAACTGGCTCGGATTTTAAATTAAAATTGTCCGTATATTTCAAATTATATTTTGTTGTTGAACAACTTACAAAAATAAAAATCGAAAAAATATAAAATATTTTACGCATTTTTGTTAATCTCCGTATTTTTTTTGAAATGCAGTTGTATTATAAATAAAAATATAAAAAATGCAATTTTTAATTTTTTTGCTTGATATTTAATTTTTAATAAGTATATTATCATTTGTTTCGGGCAGTAGCGCAGCTTGGGTAGCGCACCACCTTGGGGTGGTGGTGGTCGCTGGTTCAAATCCAGTCTGCCCGACCAAATAAAAATCCAATATGTAAATCCAAATACGCCTATAAAAATTATTAGTTATTAGGGATTCTTATTAAAAAGAAAAATCGATTATTTCAATATTGGAGGCGACGACCGGATTTGAACCGGTGAATGGAGATTTTGCAGACCTCTGCCTTACCTCTTGGCTACGTCGCCGATCAATAATGAAAAAAACATCAACAAGTCCCAATAAAAAAATAGCGATTTTTATTGAGATTTAAGGGATTTTATATTATTATCTTTCTTTGTCAAGTTTTTTTTATATTTTCGATTTTCGATTTCAAAAAATATATAACTTTCTTTTTATATATAATTAATATTAAAATAAAAAATATGCTGATTATTTTTTTTGAAAAAAATAATAAAATAAACAATGCAAAAATAACTGCAAGACCATTCTTGAAGGGAACTGGTAGAAAAACACAACTTATTTCAAAAATTGTATTTAGTTGAAGCCCCAAAGATACTTCTATTAATAATACAATAATTTATCAGTATCCTTTTTGACAATGACAATCTCATACAAATAAAAGTTATATCTTTATTTTTAGATAGAAATCGCTTCTTATGTTATGCAGAATTTTTTTTTAACAATGACTTTGCATTAAAAGAAGATGTTATCAAAATACCTGTAATTCAATTTCATATTGGCAAAATCACAAAAAGAGATTTTTATCTGATAATGCATAAACAGTTATTTATTTTTTCGGTTATTAAAAATTTTGGAAGTTAGAAACACACACACCCATTATATTTACCGCTGATTTTGACTTGTTTTTTTATTTTATTTTGTTAAAATTATATAAAACAAATTATTTTTTTTATTAAATAAACGAGTTTAAAATATGTTATCTTTTTATTTGCCGACAAAAATAATTTTCGGTTATGATTGTTGGAAAAATTATCAATTAACTGATTTAAAAAAATTAGGTAATAAATGTCTAATAGTAACAGGTAAAAATTCAGCAAAATTAAGCGGCGCTTTATATGATACGATTGCAGTTCTAAAATACAACAATATAGATTTTGTGATTTTTGATAATATTACCGAAAACCCTGAATTTTCCGATATTTTTGAGGCGGTGAAAATATTAAAAAAAAATAATTGCGAATTTGTGGTTGGTATCGGCGGCGGCAGCCCAATAGATGCGGCAAAAGCTACGGCAATTATTTCAGCAAATAATTTTCAAGACAAAGAAATCTATAATGCCGAACTTATAAAAAACAAAATTCCAATAGTAGCTATACCCACTACTGCCGGCGCAGGCGCAGAAGCCACGCCGTTCAGCGTGCTTTCAGATAAAAACACAAAACTAAAAGCAGGCGCAGGTCATCCTTTTTTATTTCCTGATTTATCATTTGTTGACCCAAAATACACTTTCACTACTTCAAAAATAGTCACACGCGATTCGGGATTAGACGCGTTAAGTCATTTGCTTGAAGGCATATATTCCAATCGCCGCAATAAAATTATTTTTCCATTAATTGCAAAAGGAATAAATCTAATTTATAAAAATTTAAAAAAAGTAATGAAATATCCTGACCATAAAATCGCGCGAGAAAATATGATGATTGCTGCATTATACGGCGGTATGACAATAGCGCAGACAAGCACAACGCTTCAGCATTCTATCGGGTATCCGCTTACTTCGAGATTAGGCATTACTCACGGCGCAGCGAACGCAATTGTAATGAAATTCATAATGCGATTATTCTATCCTGCTGTAAAATCAGAATTTGACGATATTATGAAATTAGCAAATCTCAAAAAAAATAAATTCATTGAATTTATCGAATCTTTTGATATTGATATTTCAAATAAATCTAATGCTTCTATTATTGCAGATAATATTCAAGACATTACCAAACAAATTATGAACAGCAGGAATATGCTGAATAATCCTATTAAAATAATAGAATGCGATATTCTTGAAATCTATAAAAAACTAAAACTAATTTAATTTTGCTCGAACGGCTCGTCTTTTTGAAAATCAGGAAAAAATATTTCATTACTCATTAATTCTTGAACGTATACATTATCCATATCGTATTTTATCAAGTAATTCATAACAATATCATATTCTTTTTTTTTCAAACCGCGATTTATTTCATTATATTTTTTAGATTTATAACGCGGAGCATATTGAGACATTATACTCATATAAATATCATTACCAAAATTCACACGCAGATATTCCAAAATTTCAATGGTATTTTCAATAGCATTTGGCATTACTAAATGTCTAATTAAAACCCCTGATTTTGCAATATCATTTTCTAATTTTAATAAGCCCTTGCTTTTAATCATTATCTCCATATTTTTTTTTGCTATATCAGGATAATTTTCAGCATTGCAATAACGTTTGGATAATTCACTGTCAATAAATTTAAAATCAGGCAAATAAATATCTACTATCTCATCAATAAATTTTAGATTTTCAGGAGAATCAAACCCAGAAGAATTATAGACAATCGGCAAAAAAAAACCTTTATTTTTCACTAAATAAAACGCTTTTTTGATAGAAGGCGTAAAATGCGTAGGCGTAACTAAATTTATATTATGCGCTTGCTGATTCTGCAATTTTATAAACATTTCAGCAAGTTGTTCAATATTATAACTATTGCCTTCTAATTCTGCACTGATTTGATAATTTTGACAAAATGCGCAGCCCAATGAACAACCGCTAAAAAAAATTGTACCAGAACCATTTGCTCCGCTAATCGGCGGCTCTTCGCCAAAATGTAGTAAATACGAAGAAATAATTAATCTATCTGTGGTTTTGCAATATCCAGCTTTTTCGTATCTATTGATATTGCAATATCTGCCGCATAAATTACAATTAGTATAGTCAAGCGCCATCAAATTTCAATATCAATTTTTTCGCCTTTTCCAGATTCACTAATTTTTGAAATTACGTTATTAGTATGCGATGCGATTTGCGTTGCTTTTTCAATTGTCATATTATGAAGCACTGCTATACTTTTGGCAATATAGTAAACTGTCGCCATTTGAGGGTTAATTGTTAATATCTGATTCATCCTTGAATCGCCCCTTTCTAAAAAATATAAACTCCTTTTTTTCTATTTTTTTTGCTTCATTTTCTAATCAAATTTATCGGCAAAAATCTGTAAAACTTAAATTTCAAAATTTTATCATTTTAATTATCAAAAGATTATTTTTTAGAATGACGCCATCAAAAATCTATAAAAATTAAAAAAAATATATATGTTAAAATAAATTTTACGGCACTTCGATATTATCTAAAATTTTAGTTATTATATCATCGCTTGTCAATTCTTCTGCTTCTGCTTCATAACTTAAAATTAATCTATGTCTCAAAACATCAGGCGCTATTTCTTTTATATCTTCTGGTGTAATATATCCACGATGTTTCATAAAAGCCACAGCTCGCGCGCATAAACAAATATTTATACTTGCGCGCGGCGACGCTCCGTAATCAATTAGGTCTTCTAATTCTAACAATCCATAATTTTTCGGATAACGCGTAGCGTCAATTATATTAACAATATATTCTTCTATTTTCGGATCCATATAAATTTCAAAAATTGTTTTTTGCGCTTCTAAAATTTTTGATAAATCTACTATTTTTCTTACTTTATACATTTCAGGTTTAACAACCTTTCGCAAAATCTCTATCTCTTCAAATTTTTTCGGATAACTAATCTTCAATTTCATCAAAAATCTATCAATTTGCGCTTCTGGCAGCGGATAAGTGCCTTCTTGTTCTATTGGATTCTGCGTTGCTAATGTAAAAAACGGTTCAGGCAATTTGAATGTTTCTTTGCCGATTGTCACTTGTTTTTCCTGCATCGCTTCGAGCAGCGCAGACTGAACTTTTGCAGGCGCGCGGTTAATTTCATCAGCCAAAATTATATTGGCAAATATCGGTCCTTTACTAACGCTAAACGCCGAATCCTTTTGATTAAAAATCAATGTGCCTATCAAATCCGAAGGCAGCAAATCCGGCGTAAACTGTATTCTCTGAAATTTTGTATCTATACACTGCGCCAGTGTTTTTATAATCAATGTCTTTGCCAAGCCCGGCACGCCTTCGATTAATATATGACCGCCGGCAAGCAATCCGACTATAAATCTATTTATAATATAATCCTGCCCGACTATTACTTGCTTAATTTCAGTAATTAATTCATCGATAAATTTACTTTTTTCCGCGATTAATTGATTAATTTTTTCAATATCCATTTTTCTAATTATCACACTCCAAAAATATTTGTAAACTTTAAAATTAAAAAAATTTATTTAATAAGGAATTCTCATTGCCGGTTCAAATGGACTTTGCGCTTCCTTCAATATATACTTTTTATATAATTTCAAATTTCTATCTTGAAGATGGTCAAATAACATCGGACTATTTGCGCCATATGTGACTCTCTTTATCGGATCATTATCGAGTTCTGCATATATTATCTCTTCGCAGCCGCGTGCTTGCGCTAATTTTTGAGCGATCGGCGAAATTATCATACTATGCCCAAAATAATAATTATTTGCGGCGTCCGCGCCTACCATATTTACTGCAATCATATAAATATGATTATCATAAGCGCGCGCTCGATTAGTCAGATCCCAAATTTCAAAACTGCGCAATAACGCTGACGGACGCGCAATTATCACAGCGCCCTGCGCAGCCAGTGCGCGCGATAATTCGGGAAAATCGCCGTCATAACAAATTATAATTCCAACTTTCCCGAATTCTGTGTCAAACACCGGCGCATCATAACCCGGCGTAGTCCAACCGAGTATATTATTTTTTTCTTTTCTTAATCGTTCAGTTGGAAATGGATGCGATTTACGATATACTCCAATTATTTTTTCGTTCGGTCCGACAAGAAATGCGCTGTTATAAATTACATTTTTTTTTGATGTTTTTTCATAAGTCGGCACAACGCAATAACTCTTTGTCTGTTTCGCCATCTTGAAAAACGGCGCTAATATTTCATCTATATTATTCGGCAAAATCTTATAAAAATCCGCAAGCGGCAGCCCCGGCGAAAAACCGGTAGTCACAGTTTCCGGAAATACTACAAATTTTGCGTTAGTTTCTTTTATACAGCGATTATACCATTCTAAACATTTATCGATATTTTTTTTTATTGCGTTTGGCTCAATAGATATTTGGATGCCTGCGCTTATTATTTTTTTCATAATCTTATTTTCCTTAATAATTTTATAAATCTAAAATTTTCAAAACATCATCTTCGATTTTTCTTGTCTCGGCTTTTACTTGTTCTGATACTTCCGCCCCCTTAACCTTGACAGCCGCGTGACCATCTTGTTGGTCTTGTTGTAATAATGTTTCATCTTCTGCGAGCATCTGATCTAATTCATCTATTTCTTCTGTTATATTAAATTCATTAGAATCAGACAATAACTCGCTCAATATATCATTATTAATTTGTTCAACTTTCTTCTTCTTCGGCGGAGCGGGCGGCGCTGCTGGTTTTACTATTTCCGCTGGTTCTTGCGACTCCATCGCTGCGGATTCTTGTTGCCCTTCAATAATTCCCATATCTAAACCGGTTAAATTATCAAGCGTTGGTTCTTTTGTTAATTCCTGCGGTATTATTTCTTCTGTTTCTTTTGGCGATTCTGCAAATGTTTCTATTTTCAATGACTCTGCTGGTTCAATTTTTTCTGTGATACTTTCTAAATCTTTTAATTCTTTTTCTAAATCATCTAATTTTAAATCGTCTGTTAATTTTTCTAAATCTTCTAAACCTGACAATCCTAAATTATCAGTATCAGTTTTCGACAAATCTTTTTCGAGATTTGCTAAATCCGTCTCCAAGCCCGCCGTCAAATTATCAATTTCAGATAATTGTTCCATCTGTTCTGTTAGTTTATTAATATCGCCGATAGTTGCATCTTTATCTATATCTTCTATTGCTATTCCTTCGTCTAAATTAACATTAGATAATTGCGCTGATAAATCAATATCCTTTTCTGTTTCTTTTAAATCTCCTAATGATTTGTCTAATCCAGATACTAATGAATCAATATTTTTATCTAAATCCAAATCTAAATCATCAGCCAGCTGCTTAATATTAGTTTCAAATTGTTGTGATTCAGCATCAATATCAAGTTCTGCTGCTGGTTGTTTTGAAACCGCAGTAGTTGTCCCCTCTGTTTCTTGAAGCGGCTGGTCTGCTTCAATATTTGTTTCAGATATCAATTTATCTATATCGCCAAGATCCAAATCTATTTGCTGCTCCCCAAATTCTTTACTTTCGGCAACTGCTGCGCCTGCTGTTATCTCCGCTTGTTCGCCGGTGCCAGCTAAATCGCCTGTTAAATCTGGAATATCTAATTGCTGCTCTTCTCCTTTTGAAAAATCTTTTAAATCTAAATTATCATCAAAATTTTGAATTTCTAATTTTTCAGTTTCATCTGAAAAACTCAGTGTCTCTGCTGGTTCTGCAATTTTAGAATCTTGAGGTTGACTCAATACTGTTGTTTCTTCTAATTCTACCGGCTCAATTTCTAATTCTGTATCTATTGAAGGTATAGCATTATCATCTTTTTCACTCTCTTCAATTTCAAAAGTAGGTATGTTCTCTGTTTCAGAGCCAGCGCTAAAATCCAATGTTTCGGTTTCTTCTGAAAATATCGACGAGCCAGCTGAAGTTTCAGTTTCGTCAGTATCAAAACTTATCATATTATCATCGTCAGTTGAACCCTCTGAAAATTCTTCGTCTAACTTTTCTTCAGCTTCAGCGGCAGAATAATCGCCAGCAAACATATCTGTTTTTTTTTCAAAAATAAAAAGTATAAAACCAAATAAAAATATCGCAGCCGCAAAAATTTTAACAATCAGCGAATGAATAAATAATAAGCCAATACCGACAATAATAAATAATGTGCCGATATTAATTTCAATAATTTTTTTATTAGCAGAATTAATTTTTTTCTTTGTTTTTGCCACTTTTTTTTCCTTAATCAAAAAAAAATATCTTTTCTAAAAAATTATACATATACTTTTTTAAAAAATCAAATAATTTTTATGCTTGATTTAAAAGAAAAAACGTTCTGTTAAAAAAGTTTCTATATTTTTAACAAAACATAAAAAAATATCTTTTTACTCTAAAAAACAAAAAAAGTAATTGACTTTTAAACAAAAAAAAATAAATTTTTAAATGTGCAGAATAAAATGAAAATAATTATTAAAGGGAATATTGTAAATCCAATAAGCAGATTAAAAACTGAATATTTTGCTAATCAGGCATTAGTAATAGAAAACGGAAAGATTATTGAAATCTGCAATCTACAAGATTGCGAAAAAAAATATTACGCTTTTGAAATATTAAATTTTACAGACAAATATATCCTGCCGGGTTTTATTGATTTGCATTTACATATTCCGCAAGTTAATCAGCGCGCGCGTTACGGCGAAAATTTAATGGATTGGCTAAAAAAATATATTTTAAAAGCTGAAAATGATTTTGAAAAGTTAGAAAAAGCAGAAAAATCAATCAAAACCTGTTTTAACGCTTTAATCGCTAACGGCACTACTACAGCTGTGATGTATAATTCTTATCACAAACAGGCGACTGATTTAGCGTTTAAAATCGCTGAAAAATCCGGATTAAAAGTTTTTATCGGCAAAGTTATGATGGATTATTTTGTATCTGGCGAGCAGTTTGAAACAACTGAGAATTCATTAAGAGACAGTTACGATTTATATAAAAAATGGCACGGTAAAGATAATGGAAGAATAAATTATATTTTTTCGCCGCGTTTTGCACCAGCGTGCAGTTTAGAATTATTAACAGAAATCGGAAGATTAGCAAAAAAAGAAGGGATTTATATTCAATCGCATTTAAGCGAAAACCGCGAAGAGATTGAACAGGTATTAAGCAAATTTTTCGGATTTGAAACTTACACTGATGTGTATTATAAAACCGGCTGCCTTACAGATAAATCAATTATGGGACATTGCATTCATTTGAATGACTATGAATTTAATTTATTAAAAGAGACTAATTGCAAAATAGCGCATTGCCCATCTTCAAATTTCTTTTTAAAATCAGGCGTATTCGATTTATCAGCGGCAGAACGCAAAGGTATTATATTAGGTTTAGGCAGCGATGTCGGAGCAGGTCCGAGTTTTTCAATGTTTGATGTGATGAAATCAATGAATTATTCGCAGCCGTTTCATATTTTACCGCAAAAATCATTTTATTACGCGACATTAGGCAATGCCCAAGCATTAGGCATAGAAAACACAACAGGAAATTTCGCAGCCGGTAAAGATGCTGATTTTATTGTAATTGACATAAAAAAATATTATCCGGAATTTGAGTTTTCTAATATTGAAGATTTATTGGCTTATCTTATTTATTTAGGGCATCAAGGCTTTGTTTACGCTGTTTATGTCCGCGGACAAAAGATAGAATTATTAAATTAAAAAGCGATTAATTATAGTTTCCGCAAAATTTAACTGTCTAAATCTCTCATATTAATTAATTAACAAACGAGCGAATATGAATAAATGTGATTTTTATATCAAAGTTGTAAGTCAGCCGTCCCGATGGACAAATATTAAATTTTCAGCGCGCAAATTAAAATTTGCGATTACTATTTCAGTGCAATTTTCTTTGGAACAATTTTTGACTGCGCTCTCTACTGTTTTCTGATTTTCTAAAAAAATAAAAATTGAATTTTTTTAGTTGAAAATGTATAATATTTTCCTTTAATTTTTTTCAGGAGATACTTTAAAATGTCAGTAAAAATAACTGAAACCATAATCAGAGACGCGCATCAGTCATTAATTGCTACAAGAATGACCACGCCAGAAATGTTGGAGATAGCGGAAGTATTAGATGAAATCGGCTATCATTCAATAGAATGTTGGGGCGGCGCGACATTCGACAGCTGCTTGCGATTTTTGAACGAAGACCCGTGGGAGCGCTTAAAAAAACTAAAAGAAAAATTTAAAAAAACAAAATTGCAAATGCTGCTGCGCGGTCAAAATTTGGTCGGTTATCGTCATTATGCAGATGATGTTGCAGAAGAATTTGTTAAAAAAGCAATAGATTACGGTATGGATATAATTCGAATATTTGACGCGCTAAATGATTATCGAAATGTCAGCAAAGCGCTTGAATCGACAAAAAAATACGGCGCTCACGCGCAAGTATGTATTTCATATACGATAAGTCCAATACATCAATTAACAGAATTTATCCACGAAGCGAAAGCAATTGAAGATATGGGCGCAGATTCCTTGTGTATAAAAGATATGGCTGGACTATTAAAGCCATTTGCGGCATTTGAATTAATATCAGAATTAAAAAGAAACATAAAAATACCAATACAATTGCACACGCATTATACTACCGGTTTTGGTTCAATGACATATTTGAAAGCAATAGAAGCCGGCGTAGATGTAGTTGATACTGCGCTTTCGCCATTTGCATTGGGCTCGTCTCAACCGCCAACTGAAACCATTGTGTCAACTCTCGAAAATACGCAATACGCTACAAATTTGAATATGAAACTTTTAAATAAAGCAGCTGAATATTTCAAAAAAGTCCGCGAAAAATATTTAAAAAACGGAATATTAGACCCGCAGATTTTGAGCGTTGATGTAAATGCTTTGTATTATCAAGTGCCGGGCGGAATGCTGTCTAATTTAATTTCGCAGTTAAAACAGCAAGGCGCAGAAGATAAATTAGAAGATGTATTAAAAGAAATACCGCGCGTGCGCAAAGATTTCGGTTATCCGCCGTTGGTTACTCCGAGCAGTCAAATAGTAGGCACGCAAGCAGTATTGAATGTATTAGCGGGCGAAAGATATAAAATGCTAACAAACGAAACAAAAGCATATATGCGCGGCGAATACGGTATGCCGCCCGGCGAAATAAATAAAGAATTACAAAAAAAAATTATCGGCGATGATAAACCTATAACTTGCAGACCTGCTGACAATATAAAAAACGAATTGCAAATGCAGCGCGAAGCAGTAAAAGAATATATTGAGACAGATACAGATGTCTTGACTTATTGTATGTTTCCGCAGCTTGCAATTGATTATTTTAAAAATCGCAATGCAAAAAAATATAAATATGATTCGGATTTAGTAATAGAAAATAAAGTTTATCCAGTTTAATTTTTAATATTAAAAGGACAGAGATTAATTATGAATGCAGAGGATTTTGAATTATTAACGCGCGGCGTTCAAGAAATAATACCATTAGAAGAATTTAAAAAACGCTTGGAAAATAAAGAGTGTTTGAAAGTTAAATTTGGCGCAGACCCAACTGCTCCTGATTTGCATTTAGGGCATACTGTTGTTTTGAGAAAATTGCGGCTATTCCAAAAATTCGGACATAAAATACAATTGATTATCGGCGATTTCACTGCTCAATTAGGCGATCCGTCCGGCAGAACAGCTACGCGTCCGCCATTATCAAAAGATGAAGTTTTGAAAAATGCCGAAACTTATAAGCAGCAAGTTTTTAAAATACTCGACCCACAAAAAATTGAAAATATTTATTATAATAGCGAATGGCTCGAACCAATGAAATTTAATGATGTAATAAAACTTTGCTCGAAATATACTGTTGCGCGAATGTTAGAACGCGATGATTTTGCGAAACGCTATGCAAACCATCAATCAATATGTATCCATGAATTTTTATATCCATTAATACAGGGCTATGATTCTGTTGTGCTGAAATCAGATTTAGAAATCGGCGGCACAGACCAAAAATTCAATTTATTAGTAGGCCGCGATTTACAGGTTGAAGCTGGATTAAGACCGCAAATAATTATGACTATGCCGATATTGCCCGGCACTGACGGCGTAAAAAAAATGAGTAAAAGTTACGGCAATTATATCGGTTTGAATGAAACATCAAAAGATATGTTTGGCAAACTAATGTCTATAAACGACGATTTAATGTTTACTTACTTTGAGTTGCTTACTGATATTCCTAATGCTGAATTATCAAGTTATAAAGAACAAATAAAAAATGGAAAATTAAATCCGCGCGATTTAAAGGAAAAATTAGCGAAGATAATTGTCTCAGAATATTTTAATAAAGATATTGCAGATTACGAAGCAAAAGAATTTAAACGAGTATTTTCTAAACATCAGATACCGGAAGATATACCGGAATTTGAATTGCCAAAAGAAATAATAGAACAAGGCAAATGCGATGCGCTGACTTTATTGAAACATATAGACGCCTTTTCTTCAGCGAGCGAAATTAAAAGATTAATCAAGCAAGGCGGTATAAAAATTGATAATCAAAAAATTAATGACCAATTTGATGTTGTTGAGATAAGAAAAGGAATGATAATAAAAATTGGAAAATTAAAATATTTCAAATTAAAATAATTTTTGTTTTTTTAACTGTTGATTTTTAATATTTTATTTTGCGCTGTGAAATCAACATAAGAATACAAAATCAAATTTATTAAAGATATTAAAGACAACAATAATTTAGATGCATTTTTACATTTTATAATTTTCAAAAAATTATTGACTGCCACTGTTAATTTGCGTATAATGTAAAAAAATAAAAAATCCAAATATAAAAAGAGGAGAAAATAATCAGTGAAAAATATTATCAAACTTTTTTTTATTATTTTATTTTTGGCTGTAAATTTTGCAAATGCAAAAAATACAGACGACGAATTATTATTTTTAAAAATTGACTCCCAAAATTTATTCAAAATTGAAACAGAAGAAATTTGGAATAATCCGGAATATAATATAAAAAAATGGAATAGCGCTCTTGCCGAAGCGATAAGAAAACAGGATATATTGCTTCAAGCCGAAGCATATACAAATCTTGGACTGGCATATAGTTATATCTCTATGTATGACAAATCATTTGAAAATTACAAACGAGCATTAGAACTATACACTAAACAAAATAATTTGCTCGGTATCGCTGAAATCAATAATAATATCGGGATGATTTATAAATTCATAAAAAATTATGACAAAAGCATTGAACATTACAATAATGCTCTTCAAATTTTTTTGAATCTTAAAAACGATACTGGCATTACGCAAGCGCTTACTTATATCGGAAATATATATTATCATAAAAATAATTATGCAGAAGCAATAAAATATTTTGAAAACGCTCTGTCATTACAACCCAAATTAGGAAATATTAAAATCTTCACTTTTCCGCTTAATAATTTAGGCACAATCTATATAAAACAAGAAATTCCACAAAAAGCGCTCGATTATTTTTTACGCGCTTATAATTTGAGCGTCTTCATAAACAGTAAATGGGATATCGCTAATTCTCTGAATAATCTTGGTGAAGCATATACTGCTTTAAAAGAATATGATAAAGCACTGAAATGCCTAAACGAATCATTAAAAATATCAACAGCATTAAATGCAAAAGATATACAGATGGACTCATATAAATTTTTAAAAGATTTATATTTAAAAAAAGGCGATAAATTAAATTATTTAGAAAATCATAAAGCATTCGCTGATCTACAATTAGAAATTTTTGATTTAGAAAAAGCGCGCAGAATTTATGAACAGCAGATACAGTTTGATACTGAAAAACTCGAACTTGAAAAAAAATATTTGGAACTAAAAAATTTTTATCAAAACTGGATTATCGCTGTTTTGATTATTGCCGTATTTTTATTTTTGTTTTTCATTATAAAAATAAAAAAATCATATAAAGAAATTAATAGACAAAAATCAAAACTTGAAGAAGCAATAAAAGAAAAAAACGAATTTATCGGTATTGCTTCGCACGACTTAAAAAATCCGCTTAGTTTGATAATAGGCGGAAATGATTTAATTGCAGTTTCAACAGACGACGAAAAAATTCTGCAATATTCTTCAATGATTAATAACGGCGCAAACAGAATGCAGCATATAATAACCAATATTTTAGACGCTAATATGATAGAAAACGCCGGTATATCGCCTAAAAAACAAGAAGTGGATTTGAAGAAATTATTAACTGAACTTATTGAAAATTACAAAATCTCAGCAGAAAAAAAATGTATAAAAATTGAATCAGATATACAAATAAATAAAGATATTGTTATTGAAACTGACGCAGCATTATTAAAACAAGTATTAGACAATTTACTTTCAAATGCTATAAAATATTCATTTAAAGGAACAAAAGTAATTGTCGCTTTCACTGAAACAAACGGAATCTTACGAATAAGCATAAAAGATTCGGGCCCCGGATTGAGCGCTGAAGATTTGAATAAAATGTTCAAAAAATTCACGCGATTAACTCCGAAACCTACTGGCGACGAAGAATCAGTTGGCTTGGGCTTGTATATTGTCAAAAAATTATGCAATATTTTGAATTATAATATATATTGCGAAAGTATGTTGGGCAAGGGTACGACATTTCATTTAGAAATCAAAAAATAAAAAACAAAATTCGATATAATGAAAAAAATATTTTTTTTAATATTTTTATTAGTATTTGCAAATAATGCGCTGTCAGCGCAAAATAATAGCAATATAATGACCGAATTAGCGAAGGTCTATCAAAAAAATTTGAGATTGCGAAACTTTACGCCTTCAAATATTGTAACAATAGATTCAAGCATTTTAGCGTCATCAGTAAAAGTAGATACTATTTATTATCGTTCTGACGACTTAAAAATTACAGGGTTGTTGTTTAGACCAAAAGATACGAGTTCAAAAAATATTAATTTTAAAAAAGGAATAGTCATCGCGCACGGATATTATCCAGTCCAATATTATTATCCCGGTATGGGCACATTTATGACTGGCGAAAAATTAGCAAAAGATGGATATATCGTTATTATTCCAGATTATCGCGGATATTATCAATCCGAGGGACGCAATAATTATCCGTATCCCGGCGAAAGCATAGATATAATAAATGCCGCAATTTCGTTAAAATATCAATTTAAATTAAATAAAATATATTGTATTGGTTATAGTTGGGGCGGCGGCATTGCTCTTACCGCCGCGGAAATATCAAATATATTCGATAAATTAGTTTTATATTATCCACAATTAGGCGGCATTGAAATTTCAGAAAATGAATTTAATATACTAAAACAAAATTTGAAATTAACAGGCAAAGAAATTATGGAATTTTTCTATAATCGTTCACCGTTGTATAACTGTAATTTAGTCAATATTCCGATTTTAGTATTTCACGGCAGAGCGGATAAAACAGTAAAATTAGAGCAGTCGCTAAAATTGCAGGAATTAATGAAAAAACAGCAAAAGCAATTTGAATTAGTAATTTATGACGATGAAGCGCATGCATTTGCAGATAATGCTGATAATAAAAGTTGGCAAAAACTCATCAACTTCCTAAAAAAATAATTATGAAAAATCTAACGCGCTATTTTTTCATAATACAATCTACACTCTATTTAATTTTAACATTTTTGTTTCTTTCAAAAAACTATAGTTTTGACGCGATTGGTCATTCTCTTGTCATAGAACAGCCGAACGCGGATTTATTTTTTCATCCATATCATCTACTTTATACTCCGATATTATATTGCTTTTACCAAATATTGTTATTTTTAAAAATAAGCATCAGCGGATTATTAGCAGGTCAAATTTTCTCAATTATTTCAGCGATTTTTTGCATATATCTAATTTATAAAATTGCTGATGCCCTATTTGACAACGCAATTATAAAAATTAGTTGTGCAGCGCTTGTTAATTTTTCTTATTGGTTTTGGTATTATAGTATGGATGCAGAACTGCATCTGCCAAATATGTTTATTCTTCTACTTATTAGTTATAATATTTTACGATACATTCAAACATCTCAAAAAATTAATTTCTATATTGCAGTGACGCTTTGCGGATTAGCGCCTGCGTTTCATCAGGTAAATTTAATGATTTTTATTAGCGCATTATTTTTATTAACCTATACTGCCGATACTCTGAAAAACAAAATTTCTGTTATTATAAAATTCTGCACCGCGTTATTTTGTTTTACTATTATTCCGTATTTATTCTGCGCTTATTATTTTTTGAAAATCAAAAATTTTCAAACTCTGATGACTTGGCTGACGCGCTATCAACAAAAGGGCTATTGGTCGAATGTCACAACAAACTATTTTGCGGATACATTAAAAGGTTTGAGTTATGCGCTATTCGGCGGCGGCACAAAAAAAATCATTCTGCTAATTTTTATAATTTCGATTGTCTTGATTTTTCAAATATATTTTTTAAAACGCAAACAAAAGAATAATTTCAGATTATTTTTGATTCTATTGACTATTTTGTATTCCGCTGTTGTTATATATTGGCATCCGAATAATCCTGAAAACTGGTGGGCGCTCGTATTTATTATATTTTTATTCAGCGAAGCGCTCGATAAAATTCTCACAACTCTAAAAAATCAAAAAATAAAATTTTTAATTTTTGCATTTATCGTCATTTTAGCGATTTATCAATTTTACGCTGTATTCTTCGGATATATAAAAAAATACAGCCGCGAAAAAAACAATAAATATTTTATCGCAACGCAAACTTTGAAAAAATTAAGCGAACTAAATAATAATGCATTTATCTTAACATTAGGCGCCGGCGAATGGACTCATCTAAATATATATCTTCCGTATTTTGCAAAAAATAATTTTGCTACTATCGCTGCTGAATTAGACAATAATGATTTAATAAATGCGTTTGATAATTTAGAAAAAAAAATAAATGATTATCAAAGAGTAATATTATTCAGCGATTTAACGAATAAAGAAGCGATTGCTGAATTAGCGATGATACATAAAATTACTTATGATTTGTTAAATTATAAAATACAGGAATTACTTAATAAATTATCAGAAAAAAATATTATAAAATATGACGAAAAAAAATAATTCCGGATTGACTATTATTGAAGTGTTATTCGCGCTTTTTATAATTTCTACGCTGACTATCGGGATAATCAGCGCTATAAATTTTACAATTATGCGCGTAAACAAATATTCAGCAGAACTTCACGCTTATATGCTAATTGATAATTATATAAATTCTATGAAATTTGATAATTCAAAAATTATCATAAATAATATTGAATACAATATTTCATCAATAATTGAAACTCAAAAAATTTCGGATTTTCTGCAATTAGAAGCGTTCAAATTTGAATTAGAACGTTACGAAACGCCTGTGCGTATTGTTAAAATTGAATGGTCTGTAGATAACGAAAAGCAGCAATTAATATTTAAAAAATTAGTGGATATTTAAAAAATATGCTTGCCGCCGATAAAAAAATATTTGGTTTCACCATTATAGAATTAATCATTAGCGTCAGTATTGTATCACTGTTATTTTCACTGATAATCGGCGTATATTTTTTTTACAGCAAAAACATTAATAATTCAATAAAAAAATTAAGCGCTGAAACTAAAATTTCGGAATTTTATATAAC
Organism: bacterium; assembly: GCA_029551925.1. Classification (GTDB taxonomy): domain Bacteria; phylum JAGOBX01; class JAGOBX01; order JAGOBX01; family JAGOBX01; genus JAKPEO01. The sequence goes on along the minus strand of JAKPEO010000092.1, from coordinate 19,212 downwards.
GCTTGATACTGAGTTAAATTCGCGTGTTCAAAACAAAAAAATCAAATTTGATGATTTAATAGGAAATTTTTTTATTGAATTTTATTGTCAAAATCCGTATCAGACAATAAATGCTCCGATTTTGAAAATCAGATATTCCAAACAAACAGATTATACTAACATAAATTATTTTTTAAAAAAAGAAGTGTTTGCACTGACATCTGAACAATCCAAAGATGAAATAAAATTATATGAGACAATCTCCTTAAAAAATTGCAATGACATAAATATTGAAATGTTTTTGCGAATGATTAAAATTACTGATGAGTCAGCAAATTCGGAAATCGATAAAATTGCAATGTCAATAAATTATAATAATACTCTTTACCATTTGTCATTTAATCTTGATAAAGAAAATAATTTTTGATGACAAAATAAAAAAAATAATAAAATTATAGGTAATTGAAAAAAATATTAATTTTATACTAAATTTTCTTAAAAAACAGTGGAATATCTATGACTGCGATTAATTTTACCAAGGCAAAACTATTTTTAAAGATTATTGGTGCATATAATCCTAATGCTAACATCTACGGGCCCCCCTACTTCTAATAAAAAATTGGGCAATGAATATATATTATGGACAAAGAACTGTCAAAAATAAAATATGAAGAATTGCGTCAAGGTGCTCTGAAAAGATGGGATATAAACAATAACCAACAATAAAATAATTTTTTTTGTATAGATTTTTTTGTGATGATATTTTTAGATTTTCGTAAACTGCACAATATTCAGCGCAGATCAGCGTAAATAAATGAAATTAGTGATTATCCATTTTCTATGCGAATAAATTGTCTCTACTCGATAATTACCTGGCAGCGAACAAATATAATCTAATTCATTATCAAAAGTTGAAGCGATATTTTCGCCGTTGCGCAATAATCTTATTTCGCATACTATCGGCGTCTGCACTGTAAATATTGCGGTCTTACTGTTTAATTCAATAGTATCGCCAATAGTATATAATTTGCCATCACATTCTACAAAAAATCTAAATCCTTTTTTATCGCAGACCTCATAATTAATCATAAAACTTACGCCTTCTTTTAATGCGTTGTAAATTATTTTTTTGTTATCGTCAATATTATTTGTTAATGGTTTTAACGTTATTATATTTGTGCGAATTGTATTAAACAAAAATTCATAAGTAAAAACCTTATTAAATCCGAAAGGCACAAGTTTTAAAATATGAGCGTCAACGCAGCCGAAACACGGGCATTTACGGCTGTTATTTATTTCTTCCCAACGCTGCACTATATCAAAATCTGGCTCTTTTACTACCCAATGCGGAAAAAGCATATACAGCCAGATATTAAAAATATTCAGTTCTTTAGTCCAATCCAGCATATACGACCACAATTCTATTCCTGTAAAGCCATTTACATTCCAATCAGACCACGATAAATCACGTAAAATAAAAATTGTGCGTTTGATATTTGGATGACAGATTACTGATATTCCATTTTGATTATTTACATTATCAATATTTTCTTGATAATTATTTGTCGCTGTAATTTTATTAGTGATATCCAACGCAAGTAAATGATGCGATTTATTCGGCGGCGTGATTTCTTCGCCTATCAGAATTGTGCAATTATTATAAATCTGCTCGCCATAAAATTCTTTTATTTCAATAGAATTATGATCTGTTATAATACAAAAATCAACATTTGTTTTTGACAGTGCGGTTTTCACTTGTTCAAAATCTCCACCGCTGCCATCATTTGAATGTTTGGTGTGTATATGTATTATTCCCGAATATTCAAAATAATTTTGTTTTTCCAACATAGTAAAATTAATTTTAATTAATTTTTATAAAATAACAATATATTTGGCAAAATAATAAATATTGCGCCTGTTATTAAAAAAATATCTATTTTATCATCAAACAATAAAATGCCGAAAATTGCGGCTATTAATATTCGAGACATTGAAATTATACTTCCTTGCGTAGCAGTGCAGTATTTCTGTCCGTAAGTCAAAACAAACTGTCCGATTATTGCAGACACAGCAGAAATCAAAATAAAAATTGTTTCTGAAAAACTCGGAATCTTTAAATTTCTAAAACAAAATATAAAAGTCAATAATGCACCGTAAATGAATAAATAATACATTATTGTAAATGTATCGTCTGTTTTTCGCACATATTTTAAATCAGTAATAGCGAGCCCAGCAATAACAGCCGATAAAACGCCATATACATCTCCGAAATTTATTTTTAAATAAAACGGCTTGATTATCAATATCGCTCCTAATATTGCTAAAATCAAACTTAAAATTATTTTCGCGTTGATTTCTTCATTTAGCCAGAAATACGAACTAATAGCGACAAATACAGGATAACTCATATTCAAAAGATTAGCGTTAGTAATAGTGGAATATTGGACAGCAAGAAAAAAAAGTATTACTGCGCTGGCATTTAATATTGCTCTTAGATACAAGCCCTTTCTATTTATAGGATTAATCTTATATTTCAAAACAAAACGCATAAACAGCACTAATACAGCGCCTAAAAAAAATCTGGCAAAACTCAATTCTAATCCGCCAATGCTATTTTTATTATTCAGGTATTTTGCCGCAACTGTCGAAATTGTAAATAAAAAAGCAGATAGCAAAATCATCAAATATCCTTTGATAATTCTATCATAATGTCCTTTTTTTATTTCTGATTTCATTAAGAAAACTCAATTCAAAAATTTTAAATTTGCAAATTTATTTTTTTCATTTGCGTAATTGCGCAAATACGCAAATGCCATTTATTTAGCGCCGCAATCTAATATTCATATACATATCTTCATCAATTTTTATTTAGCAATCTAAAATTATAATTTTTTACATCTAAAAAAATCTGTTTTAAATTTGTCGGTTCGCTTACAAAAAATACGGGATTCTGCAAATTAGAATTTTCTGTTGTTATTTCACAATGCACAGTATTTTTCAGCATTGTAAATATGCTTAATAGCGGATTATTAAATTCCATTTTTATCGCAATAATATCATCGTCCGCTAATGTCCCTTCATTAATTTTTTGCTGCAATATTTCTTGTTTTTCTAATCCGATGATAAGATACAAATCTTTAAATTTATATTGACTATTATTCACCAAAATAAAATCTTCGTTATCCGGATGATAATTCAATCTAATTATCGTAGAATTTATACCCACGCAAATTAATTTATGCGAACCGTATTGTTCGGCTGTCGTATATAACCATTCTACCGCATTTTTATTTAACGGCAAATTAAGAGTATTTAATGTCGGCATAAATAATTTTATCAGTCCGAGTTCTTCTAATTTAAAAAATAATTCAGGCGAAGCATTATATACCTTCAAATAAAATTCCTTCATAATTAATTACACCTGCTTATAATTTTTTTTTATTATGTTCATCATATCACTTAAAATACTGGATTCTGTGCTGTTTCAATGATATTCTGCTGCGTTTCATAATTATTAATAGCAATATCCAATTCATTATATAAATCATCTATTTCATTTTTTAAACTAACGGAATTTTTAGATAATTCAGCAATGGCGTTAGTATTTCCATTTTGCGAAGCGCTCGCTAAATCATTATACAAATTTTGCAGTTCTTTTTCTTTTTGAACTATTGTTTTTTCTAATTCTTCGACTCTATTTTTAAGCGGTTTTAATATGCGATTTATTTCTCTTAATCGCTCTGCCCGCTCTTTACGCAATTCTTTATTCCTTTTTTTTTCTTCGGATTCTTTATCTACTCTTTCAATATTTTCGCTGTCAGCCTCCCACCCAATATCGCTCAAAAAATCTTGATAACTGCAATCATAAACTGATATTTTATTTCTATCAAACACAATTAATCTATTAGCAAAAGTATTTAAAAACATTTCATTATGCGTAATGATTATCACCGCCCCGGGAAATGCATCTATCGCAGCCATCAGCGAATCGCAGGATTCCATATCTAAATGATTGCTCGGCTCGTCGAGTAATAACAAATTAGCGGACGACACCAATATTTTTCCGAGCATTACGCGGCTACGTTCGCCTCCTGATAATATGCTGATTTTTTTTAAGGCATCGTCATTTTCAAACATCATCGCGCCGCAAATATTGCGGCAGCGCTGCGGCAAGCCGTCTGTATCAGCGCTTAATATTTCCTGTAAAACAGTATTTTCTGAATTTAATCTATCTATATTCGTCTGCCCAAAATATCCGATTTTCGCGGCGCTGTGTTTTTTGATTGTTCCGGCTAATGGCTGCAATTCTCCGGCGATTAATTTCAAAAGCGTGGTCTTACCGCGACCATTAGGACCTATCACGCAAATTCTATCTTCGCGGCCTACAATTAAATTAAAATTATCTATTAAATACGGCTGTTCACCGCTATATGAAAATTTTAAATTTTCTATCTCCATAATCACTTTCGCAGGAAACGGCGAATAACTAAATTCAAAATCTATTGTCTGTATCTTTTCTAATTTTTCTAATTTCTGCTGCTTAGATAATGTCTTGATTCGCGACTGCGCTAAATTTGCCAATCGCGCCTTTGCGCGAAATCTGCTGATAAATAATTCTATTTCTTTGCGCCGTTTTTCATCATTTATCCGAGTTTTTTCGTATATTTCTTCGTCTTGCGCTATCTGCTCATATATCTTATTTGTATCGCCTTTTATCTTCTTTATTTTTTTGCGGTGAATAGCCATTGTATGCGTTACAACCGAATCCATAAATGTCCGGTCGTGCGTAATTAACATTAATTCGGATTTCCAATTTCTCAAAAATTTTGCGAGCCATCTAATCGCTGTTATATCAAGATAGTTTGTCGGTTCGTCTAACAACAGTAAATCCGGCTCCAATACTAATACCTTTGCCAAATTTACGCGTATCTGATAGCCGCCAGAAAATTCATTAATATTGCGTTGTAAATCTTCTTTTTTAAAGCCCAAGCCAGTCAATATTTTTTCAACGCGCCATTGGTTTAATTCCGGCTCCTCTATATTTTTTAAGGATTCTTCTATCACTGTTTTTCCTCTAAAATTTAGATGCTGCTCAACAGCGGCAATTCGATAATTATTTGGAATAGCGATTTTTCCGCTGTCCGGCTGCTCCTGACCTAATATTATTCTAAATAACGTAGTTTTACCGTAGCCGTTTCTACCCACTAACCCCACGCGCTCTTTTGGATTTATATTAAATGTCACTTCGTCAAATAATAATTGACTGCCATAACTTTTCGATAAATTAACTACTGATAACATTTTTCAAAACAACTTCTAATTTATTTAAAATAATATCTATATCCCGTTTCGTAATTGTAATCGGTAAAAAAAGATAAATAATATTATCTAACGGCCGTAAAATCAAATTATTTTTTAATCCTTCAAAATATATTCGACGCCCGATTCTCAAACTACTGTCAAATTTTTCTTTTGCGCTTTTATCTTTAACAATTTCAAAAGCAGCAATAAAACCGATGTTCCTAATATCTCCGATATATTGAAAATTATTGAATCTCGAATATATTTCATTATTTAAGTATTTTATCTGCGCTTGCGATTTTTCTATTAAATTATTTGATATTAGCAAATCAATAGTTGCATTTGCCGCAGCAGCTGACAACGGATTGCCTGTAAATGTATGCCCGTGAAAAAAGGTCTTGTTTTTGGAATAATCGTCATAAAATGCATCGTATATTTGATTAGTGGTTAAAGTTACGCCGAGCGGTAATGTCCCATTTGTTATCGCTTTTGATAAACAAATAAAATCAGGTATTGCATCAGAATAATGAAATGCAAACATTTTGCCTGTTCTGCCAAAGCCAACCGCAATTTCATCTAATATCAAATGTATTTCATAATATTTTATAATTTCATATAATTTATTCAAATACTCTGCCGGATAAACAATCATTCCGCCAGCGCATTGGACAAGCGGCTCGATTATCAAGCCCGAAATTTTATTATGATTATCGTTTAATATTTTTTTTAACGGCTCCAAACATTGATATTTACAGGATTTTGACGAATTGCATCTATAACAATATGGCGACGGTATAGAATAATTTTCAACGCATATTTTTTTGTAATACTTGAAAAACTGCGCTGTGCCGCTCACGCTCATCGTGCCTATTGTATCGCCGTGATAACTATTCTCTAAATAAATAAATTTTGTTTTTTCAGGTTTGCCGTAATTTGACCAATATTGACAAGACATTTTGAGCGCTACTTCTACTGCTGTCGAGCCATTATCTGAAAAAAAAACTTTGTCAATTTCATCGCTGTTAACTAATTTTATAAGTTTTTCGGCTAATTCTATCGCCTGCTCATTTGTAAATCCGGCAAATAGCGTATGCTCGAAATTTTCTAATTGCTGGATAATCGCGGCATTTATCTCTTTTATATTATGTCCTAATATATTGCACCACCAAGACGAAATTGTATCATAATAATATCTATTCTCGCTGTCGTATAATTTGAATTTTTTCGCGGATTTTATTAATATATGATAATCATTTTCATAATCCTTCATCTGCGTATATGGATGCCAAATATACATTTTGTCTTTTTCTAATAATTCTTTGTAATTCTTTCTCATCTTTATTTATCACCTGTTATTTCAAAATTTTTATATGTTCAAATTCGTATTTTTTAGGAGATGTATTCAAATATTTATCTGACCAATTATATTGACAATAATAATCTGTGAAATGTATAAACTCATAATTTTTCAGTAAAACAATATCCGCTAATTTTTTTAATAACTCATCTTTAAATTCGATACTCCTATCTTCTGACAGCGATAATATTATGTCGTTTGAGCAATTAACATATTTTTTCACTCTCAATATATCTTCAATTAAAAATATAGACATTTTGGGGACAACATAAAAACTCTGCGAAAATTCATTTATTATATTTTTTTTAAATTGCGAATTGTCTAACGGATAAATTAATATTTTTTTCGAACTTATCGCTACTTCTTCGCCAAAATCAAAAATATAATAATGATTCAAATAATGATTAAAATTAATCTGCTCGTCTGAAAATAAATCTATTAAACTTCTAAAATCGCAGACATTTTCCAATTCAATAATAAAATCAAAAACTGTATTTTGATTTTTTTTAGGAATTTCGCAAATAATTTTTTTTAACAAATCATCTATTATAAACGGTCTGTAATTTTTCAGCCACAAACTAAAATTATTCGTAATTTTTTGCGGAATTTCATCTAATATTTTTTTTAAACTATTAGGTTTTATATTAGAGCAATTAATAATACATTTTGTATAAAAATCAGCATTATCAGAATTTTGATTTTTCTCGATAAACGACGGCAATTCAATAGGGTCAAATTCTATGCCGAATAAATCTTCAGCTTCAATAAATAAATTCGCTAAATTTTCAGTAGTCAAGGTATTTGACGATTTCATATAATACGGCGGATAATATGAATACTGAATATCAAATTTGTGAGCATTCTCGCGCAGCGCAGTCCCCGGTAATACAGCTAAATTAAAGACCTGCGCTTCTTTTTGTAAATTATGACTAACTATAAAATCAAATGTGCGACGAATATCGTCTATTGTCTCGCCCGGCAACCCAATGATAATATCAATAATCATATCTATATTATTATCCCGCAGATTTTTGACGCCTTCTAAAAATTTTTTAATATCTTGATGGCGATTAGATAATTTTAATTTTTCGATATTACAAGATTGAAAACCAATCTCTACTGACTTAAAATTTGCTGCGCACAGCAATTTAGAGATCTCTAAATTGCTGTGCAAAACATTTAGTTCTGTATGTATTTCTATATTTTTACCGTATTTTCTGCGGTTTTTAATAAAAATTTCCAATACTTCTTTAATATTCTTATGCGCTAAAAAATCAGGGTCTAATAAAAATATTTCAGTCGCTTCATTTTTAAGCGCATAAATATATAATTTTTCTATTATATCTAATGACAAAAATCTGACCTTTGAAAATTCTTTGGAATAATAACAATAACTGCATTTTTTCGGGCAGCCGCGCATTGTCTCAAATCTCATAAATCCGCTTTTTTCAGGTTTTAAAATATTCAATAAATATGGCGACGCTTGATTTTTTATATCATATTGTTTTTTATTTGCGCCTGTATAATAATATGTATTCTCACTTGTTTTTTTTAAAATTCCGCTATTTATATTTTCAATATTAAAATCATTCGCTACTAAATTTTCAAATGTTAGTTCTCCCTCGCCTCTTACTAATATATCGGCAAAATTATTATTTAATAAAAAATTATTATCTTCTGTTATTTCAGGCCCACCGTAAATTATTTTTATCGAACTATCTAATTTCTTAATTTTTTCAGTAATATTTTTTATGCGCGCAATATTCCAGCAATAGCAGCTAAAACACAAATATTCAGGGCTCAATTCCAAAATTTTTTTTATAATTAATTCATCGCCGAAATAATCATTCATCAGCGTATCTGCAATTATAAAATCGTAATTTTTAAAATTATTCTGCGACAAAATATATGCAGTCAAATACCCTGCGGCTGTCTGAGTATTTTCATATATTAAATCAAAATTTACTAATGGCGTGGGCGGCTGTAAAAATAATATTTTCTTTTTCATTTTCAAATATTAGAGCATTTGATTAAAAAATCATTATAAACTTTGATATAATCGCGATTATTATAATATTCTTCAAATCTTCGCAGCGCGGATTTTTTAAGGTTTTGCGCAAGTTCAGAATTTGCTAAAATCAAATTTATTTTTTCCGCTAATGCTTCGGCGTTTCCTTTTTCAAAAACTAAACCGTTATTATTAGCGGCTAATTCCGATAATTGCGCAATATCGCTAATCGCTATCGGCAGACTAAAAGCCAGCGCTTCTATTGTAGTAATGCTGTAAGATTCATTTTCAGACGGATTAACATATAAATCAGCGCTGTAATAAATATCATCTTTTTCTTCATCGCTGACATTATTAAAAAAATAAATTTTGTTTTTTAATACTTTGGAATCTGCATATTTTTCTAATTCTATATTGTATTGCGAATACGTAGCGCCTGCTATCACAAGTGCGCAATTTTCTATTTTTTTACAAACAATTGAAAATGCATCTATCAATATTTTTAAGTTTTTTGTCGGATTAATCTGACCAAAATATAAAATTATTTTGTCTTCGCTAATTCTCAACTTTTCTTTTATCTTTTTTTTCGTATCTTCTGATATTATTGATTTCGCTGATACTAATGCAGGTCTGATAATTTTAAACTTTTCGTCAGAACAAAATTTGTCTGTTAAATATTTATATTCGTATTCAGTCAAACAAACATAGCCGTCTGCGCTGTCAATAATTTTATCAATAAGCGCATTATTATATCCGCTATTTTCTAAATGTAAATTGCCTTGTATTACTATTTTTTTATCCGCTATTTTCTTCGCTAAATAAGCGTAATACATCTGAAACATCGGAAACGCCGTAGCGACAATAATGTCGCAATCATAATTCAATATATCAGCCAGCATTTTAAAACTAATCGGTCCGTTTTTTGCCAGCTGAAAAATATTGAAATTATCTAAATCGAAAAATCTATCCGCAATTTTCAAAATATCAGAAATGCAATAATTTATCGAATATCTATTTATTTTGACATTATTAATAATCTCGTATTTCTGCGGAATTTTTGATAATTCCGCATTATTAAACGCGTCAGTAGAATACGCATCTGTCGTGAAAACTCTGCAATTATAATTGTATTCATTTGCTAATCTTTCAGCAATATTACGAATTAATAATTCGCTGCCGCCAAATGCCGGATAATAACAATGCGTTAAAAATAAAATTTTCATTTCTGGATATTGTATTTTTTTAGTTTGTATTGCAAATCTGTGCGGCTGATACCTAATTTTTCTGCTGTTTTGGTTTGATGATACTTTTCTTTTTGATAGGTTTCTAATATGATTTTTTTCTCAATAGCGCTTAATAGTTCAGGCAAAGTATTCGCTTGTTCAGTTAATTCAGTATCAAATACATTCAGCGAACTTTTAAATTTTTTTGCGCGTATTTCTTGCGGCGCTATCGCTGCGCGTAAAATATTGTCATCGCTTGTTATAACTATCATTCGCTCAATTATATTTTCTAACTCGCGAATATTGCCATACCATTCATAATCTTGAAATATCTCGATTATCTCTTCTTCTACTTTTGTAATATGTTTATTTGTTAATTTTGAATACTTATCAACAAAATAATAAACTAATTCCGGTATATCTTCTTTTCGCTCGCGAAGCGGCGCAACATAAATCGGATAAACATTCAAACGATAATATAAATCCTGTCTAAATACTCCGCGTTTCACTAATTCTTCTAAATTTTTATTTGTCGCAGCAATAATACGCACATCTGTCTTAATAGTTTCAGAACTTCCTAATCGCTCAAACTCGCGCTCTTGAAGGACACGCAATAATTTCACTTGCACAGGCAGCGGTATCTCGCTTACTTCGTCAATAAACAATGTCCCTTTATCCGCTATCTCAAATCTGCCTAAGCGCCGATTATAAGCGGAAGTGAATGCGCCTTTCTCATGGCCAAATAATTCGCTTTCTAATAATTCAAATGGCAGCGCGGCGCAATTAACTTTAACAAATGCGTTATTTTTGCGGGCGCTTGAATAATGTATAGCTCGCGCAATCAGTTCTTTACCCGTGCCAGTCTCGCCTAATATCAAAACATTAGAATTTACAGCCGCTACTTTTTTTATATCGTCCAATACCTTTAATATTGCTTTTGATTTGCCGATTATTTTATGACCATAAATTTCCCGTAATTCATCTGTTAAATATTGATTGTCTAATTTTAATTTTAGATGATTTATAATATTGTCTATCTTTTTCTCTATGTCCTGTATCTCAAATGGCTTTAATATAAAATCCGCAGCGCCTAAACGAATCGCTTCTATCGCTGTTTCTATTGTGCCAAATGCGGTTATTATTATTACTTCTATATCTAAATTATTTTCTCTGATGAATTTTAGTATATCAATACCAGAGACATTATCCATCTTTAAATCTGTAATCACTATATCATAATTATTTTGTTTTAATAATTCCAATGCCGCAACTGACGAAAGCGTGGTATCCACTTTATGCCCTTTATCATTCAATGTCTCTGCTAATATTTCGCAAATACTTTGATTATCGTCTATTACTAATATTCTAAACATAATAATAAAAAACTCTTGCTAATAAAAAAATAATTAAATTATATTGATTTGCAAAAATAATTCAATAAATTTACTACAAACTCTTTTTCGCAGGCAGTCATAAATTGTTCCAAAAAAAAATTACGTCGAATTATAATTGCAATTTTTTTTTAATTTGCAGGCTGTATTTTACTAAATAATATAAAATTCTATTTTGTCAGGCAGGATACCCTGACTTACAACTAAAAATAACATTTATTCACATTCATTCTTATGTTAAAAATAAAAATATTGGCGTTTTTTTTAAAATGCTTTCATCAAAAAAAAAATAAAAATATATATTGACATTTTTTTTTTATTAAATATACTAACGAACAAAATTAAACACGGGCGCTTAGCTCAGCTGGGAGATCATCGGCCTTACAAGCCGGTGGTCGGGGGTTCGAGCCCCTCAGCGCCCACCATTAAAAAGCCGCCATTCTCAAACAAATTTCTTTCCTACTAATAATTAATGGAATAAAAAAATATTCTATTAAATTTTTTTATTGATTTTTATCAGAAAATTAATTTTTTAAGGTTTAAGAAACAAATTAAAAAAAATTATTTGCGCATTTGTGTAAAAATACCTACTCTTTGGTTTCGTTCATCCATAAAATTGCGCAGATTTTCCAATACTATATGCAATTCTTCCATATCAAATGGTTTTTGGATTACATCAAATGCCCCTATTTTTTTTAATTTTTCTACTTCTAAATTTATCTGCCCTGATATAAATATTATCGGAGTGTCTTTATCAAATTCCCGTATTTCTTTAAATATTTTTTCGCCTGTTATTTCAGGTAATAATAAATCTAAAATTATCAAATCGAATTTTTCTGTGCGCGCTAATTCTATTCCTTTTCGCCCGTCCAGCACACAAACTGCATCGCAATTATATATTTTCAATATCCTACTCATTGATTTTAAAATTATCTCTTCATCATCTACCACTAAAACTTTTAGTGTCTTTTTATCAAAAATTTTTTTTCGATGGTCTTCTCTATTCGAAGCATATACATCTGGTATTTCTTTTCGCGCTGACGGAAGCGCTATTATAAACCGCGTCCATTTGCCTTCTTTGCTTTCTACTTTTATTTCGCCATTATGATTTTTTATTATTGTGCTTGCAACTGACAAGCCCAAGCCGCTGCCTTCTATATTATATTTTGAATACTCGCTGTCTTTATGCCATACACCCTTTGTCGAAAAAAATGGCAAAAATATTTTCGATAAATCTTCATTTTTTATACCGATGCCAGTATCTTCTATTATTATAACTACTTTATCCTTATCGCTAAATGTTTTAACTTTGATTTTTCCACGATTTTTAGGCAATATAGCGTGCCGAGCATTTATAAAAAGATTTAATAATAAATGCTGAATTTGAGTAGTATCAACAAACACTTCTTCTGTATTTTCAAAATGAGTGTCAACCTCTATATTTTCTAATGTCATATAATATTTCTGAATATTGATTATATCATTTACTAAGCGCTCGATTTTTACTATATCCTTATTTGGTTTATTCGGCTTTGCAAATGCCATTAAATTTGATACTATACCAGCTCCGCGTCTCACTGTATTTTCTATTTCTTTTAATAATTCTTGAGAATTTTTATATTCGTCCGTTTGCAATAACTGAATATTATTGAAAATCATAGTTAACAGATTATTAAATTCATGCGCCACTCCTGCCGCTAATTGCCCGACTGTCGCGGATTTTTCTGATTCTAAAAATTGTTTTTCTAAATTCTTACGCTCTGTAATATCTATCATTGCTGCCATTGCACCGGCATATTTTCCATCTTCAAATAATGGCGTAGTATTCATTAATACAATAACAATTTCGCCGTTTTTCTTTATAAATTCAGTTTCAAAATGCTGTCCTTGACCTGTTCTACGCTCTGTTTTTAACTTGTTCTCAGAATCTTCTTTTTTAGCTTCAGGCATAAAATCAAATGGCGTTTTTCCTAGCATTTCTTCTGCTTTGTATCCTAAAATTTCTTGTAGTTTTGGATTAACAAATATTGTCTTTGCTTGCGCGTCTATTACCCACAAACCCTCATTCATATTTTCTATTAGATTTTTATATTTAGTTTCGCTTTGCTGAAGTTTTTTGTTTAATTGTAATAATTCTGCATTTTGTTTTTTTAAATTTTCTTCCTTTGCATGCAATTGCTGGTTCATTGCGCGTAATTGCTGTTCACTCGCAGTTAGTTGCTGATTTACCGCGAGTAATTGCTGATTACTTGCGCGCAGCTGCTGCTCTATCGCGCGCAGCTGCTGATTCTGAGAATCAAGTTTTTCTATACTTTCTTTTAAATCAGTTATATCTTTTGCTATTCCTACACTTTTTACAATCCTACCATCTTCATCTTTTATTGCTACTAATTTCACTTCTAACCATTTTATTTCATTATTTGGCCCATATATTCTACCTTGTTCTATAAATATCTCGCCGGTTTCTAAAAATCTTCTATATGCTTTAAATATTTTTTCTGCGTCTGCTGGAAAAACTTTATCCATAAATGACATCGCATCAGCATACAATGATTGAATAGATTTACCATAAATTTCTTCATATTTCTTATTTACATAAATTATTTTTTCTGCTAATTCATCTTTTAACCATACTATCTCGTTTACATTATCTACTATTATTTTAAACTTTTGCTCACTTTCTAATAATGAATTATAATAATTTTCTAAATCTGTCACATTATGAAAAATCCCGACAAATCCAAGTATTTCCTGCTTGTCAGTTTTTAATAACGAACTGTTCACTTGCAACTTTAAAATTTTATTTTTTTGAGTGGCGCATTTTGTTTCAAATTTATAAAATCCTTTTTGTCTTATATTTTCTATAATATTTCTCATTTGTTCGTCTGTCCAATTTTCCGCATCTGTAAAATCGAACACTGTTTTTTTATTTATTATTTCATCAGCGCTTTCAAATTCAAATAATTTTACAAATGATTGATTAACATAATTTATTTTCATATTAATGTCAGTAAACGCAATAGCATCAAATGCTAAATCAACTGCAGAATTTTTTAATTTTAAAATGTCCTCAGAATTCAAATTCATCTTTTCCTACTCCTTTCTTCTATCGAAATATAGAAATTTTAAGCCCAATATTTCTATTAAGAATAAATAGAAGAATTAAAAATGAAGATAGTATTAAAAAATGTGTGTGTGTGTGTGTGTGTGTGTGTGTGTGTGTGTGTGTGTGTGCAATTTTTTTTCCAATATATATTTTTTTTTCATTTTTTTATTTTTTCTATTTCCAAATATTTATATGGTTCATCTCCTTTGGAATATGCGAAAATTTCTTCATCTAAATCAATTAAACAACTGCGACGCTTGAACCCACCAACATCTTTAAATACAATATTCAGGTCCTTTTTTCGCGCTAATTCAGAAACTGATTTGATATTGCTCTCGCAAATAGTATCGTCTTCGCGCTGCAGCACATTCCCAGCTCCAACCATAAAAAATATAGTTTCTTCTTTTTTACAATTATTTTCTTCGATTTTTTTTTCTAATTCGTCTATTGCATTACCAGCATATCTAAAAATTTCTGTTTTGTTTTTTTGCGGAGAATAATCAGGCAGCATTATATGCGCTAATGCCGCATATTTATTTTCTTTGTTATATGCAGCTAATGCAATACAAGAGCCCAGAGCTTGCGTCTGTATCACTCCGTAGCCTTTTACATCTTTTAATTCGCCTGTCATTACATCAATATATCTTTTCATGGCTATATAAAATATTATAAAAAATTAATTTTTATTTTTTTATAATATTTTTTAAAAAAAAATCAAGATTTTTTTCAAAAAAATTTAAAATCATACTGCGTTCGATAAACTCTCAAAATTTTTAACAAATTAATGAATATAAATAGATATGTAGCGCAGTCAAAAATTGTTCCAAATAAATTTAGTTGAATATTAATAGCAAATTTTATATTTGCGGCTTGTATTTTACTACAACGCCTACGAGATACTATTTGATTTTATAACTCGATAAGATAAAAAAAATTCGCTTCAGAAAAAACACAAAAAAAATTAAAAACATTCAAATCCCAAATATTAAAACCTCTGTGGTCTCTGTGGCTCTGTAAGATAATTTAAAAGTCCCGCATGCGCCTGCGGCATTATTATTAAACATCTTAGGTGTTTTTTTATTTTTTTACTACATTTAATTTTTTAGACTATTTTTTGGAACTTTTTAGAAGTGCACACTAAATCATACTGCGTTGCGAAAAAGCCCAGATTTTTTTAACAAATTAACGAATGTGAACAGATATGATTTTTATAAAATTGTATGTCGGGCATCTCTGCTGACAAATATGTCATAGCAACTGAGAAGCAGTTTAAAAATAATATCCCCAGTTTGAAAAACCGACGTAATAAAGATAAAAATAAAAATTAATCATCACAGATTTGAATAATAATTTATTTCAATTAAAAGCATATCAAATAATAACAACTTATTTCAATCAAAAGTTTTTTGAAAAAGAGGTGAAGAGATGACGCCTGTCCCTCCTTAAATCTCCGTTAAGTATTCGGTTAAAAAATTAGCCGTTATTTTTTTATACTTATATGATTTTTCTTAGATAAGTTTATAAAAATTTGTATATTTTGGTTCTGTTTTAAATATTTTTTATGTTGTATTTTGATAGATTTTTTTTTTCTTATCATCTGATTTACACATTTTAATATTTTGACAAACAAAGAGAAAAACAAAAAATAGGACATTTTACTTGACAACCCTAAAAAAATAATGTATATAGGAAATAAAGGAAAAAGAAGAAAAATAAGAAATTAAAAATTATGGAGGAAAGGAAAATGCATCTGTTAACTGTTTTATCTAAATTAACTAATTATGCTAATAAATTATTTGAGGTTGATTGTCCGCAACTAGGAATATTTATCACTGCAAATACGCAAGAAGAAGCAGTTAAAAAATTATCAGAAGAATTAAATAGATATTTTGAAATTGCAGATTTGAATGTAATAAAAACTGAAAAACATAATGATATTATTACGCACAAAATTAAATTAGTAATTGCCAGATAAATACCTGCCAAAAACCAACTCAACCCCTCGATTTTAATTAATCGAGGGGCACCTTTTATTAATTCATTAAATTTAATTCGATATTTTAAAAATTAAGATTTTTAAACTTATAATCCGTTTAGGACTTTTATTTACATCTAATAAATTTATCAAGAATTACAAATAAAAAAGGGGATAGATGAAATGCCGCTTTACGCGGTAGTATTGAGGATTTACAAATAAATTTATAATCCCAATTTTTTATTCTATCCCCTTGTTTTCATTTATAGCATAAAATGCTTTATTTGTCAAGAAAAAAATAAAAAAATATATTATGCTCTCTCAAAAATTCAAATCTTTTAGTTTTACCACGCCGAATAAAATAAAGCATAAAAAATAAAAAAATTCAATGATAAGCGCAATCAAAAAAATTAAATTTTGAATTTAAAATTTATTCGCAGTGCTATATTTCATCTTCTTTTAGAAACAAAAACTCTTCTCTTTATCTATGTCTTGCAGTTAATAAATTTACTCGCAATACGCAAAATTTATTAATTATTATTTTTCAAAATATTTTTTTTTACATTTATACCTTATTTTTCAAAAAATAAAGAGAAATCATATTGACAAATTATGTATTTTTAATGTATTATCTACATTATGTTAGTTAATTGATTTTCCTATAACAGAACAACGAATTAATGATTTCAATAAATAACAAATTTATATTAGCAATATTAAAATTAAAAAAGGCGAATCTTTGAAAAATGAAATTTACTGAATATTTTATTGATTCGCTTAAAAGTAAAAAAAACGAAGTATTACAATTGCACGGTATCCGCGCTATTGCCATACTTTTAGTGTTATTTTATCATTGTTCAGAAGTATTACCAGCAAAATATTTGATGTCTACGCCGTTTAAATATTTAATAAAAATCGTTCGTAATGGCTGGGTCGGCGTTGACATTTTTTTTGTGTTAAGCGGTTTTTTAATCGGCGGGCAATTAATAAAAGAAATAAAAACAACCGGCGCTTTAAATTTTAAAAAATTTTATTTAAAACGAATATTGCGTATATTCCCGGCGTATTATATAGCGTTGATTATTTATATTTTTGTGGATAAAAAATATAACGAATATTTACTTATAATCAACCAAATTTTGTATTTGCATAATTATCTGGGATATATATATGGTATAAGTTGGTCATTAGCAATAGAAGAACAATTTTATTTGCTGTTGCCATATTTTTTATATTCAATTAGAATTTTTATTAGATGCAATTTGAAAATAACTTTTTATATTTTCTGCGCTGTAATTAGTCTGCCGTTAATATTTCGCACTATCGCATATTTTAATTTGAAGAATATTTATGACACGCAGTTTATTATTGATAATATTTATATTTTATTCCATACGCGCTTAGACGAATTAATGTATGGCGTTTTAGCTAGTTGGCTTTATTTAGAAAAAAAAGCGACGCGATTATATTCAAATATATTTTTTCAGATGTTGTTATTGATAATAATATATTCAATGATTTACATCTCCGGTTTTAGTGGTTCGGCATATAAAATTATATTTCAATTTAGCATCTTGGGTTTTATATTTTCGCAATTTATGATAACAATAATGTATATAAAAAAAAATATTATCTGCCGTATTTTACAATCAAGTTTTTTTGTTTTTATTTCTAAAATTTCATATGCGCTTTATTTGTATCACGAAATTACGATTATTTTATTTAAAAAAAATAATATTCATTTTAATGAAATTTTTAATTCGCCGATATTAAACTATTTCTTGTATTTTATTGTAATTTTTAGTCTAACAATTATTATAAGTCTCCTGTCTTGGTATATTGTAGAATATCCTTTTTTAAAAATTAAAGATAAATTGACATAATAACTTATAATATCTTTAATATAAAATTGGCAAACCACAACAATTTTGGTTTTATATTTTATTCTTATTTTTGATAATATGTATAGTGGACTGAAAAGTCAAAACCAAAAAATCAAGTGACTTTTCCTTTTTTTAAAATTAAATTAATCACCTCCTCGTTAGCATAATAAACTTGGTCAGGGCATAAATTAGCGCTGGCTGAATGTTCGTGATGTTCCTGTAAATAATTATATTTATAAAAAAAAATACAAGCCATTAAAAAGCAGACATAGATTCATAATTATAAAGATAAATATTTTCATATTTTAGCGTTCTAAAAAAACGCTCAACAAAAATATTATCAAGCGCTCTGCCAGTAGAATTCATTGAAATTTTAATATCTTTATCAATAAGGATTTTACAAAAATTTTCAGAAGTAAATTGAGATCCTTGATCTGTATTAAAAATTTTTGGCGCCTGATATTTCGCCAATCCTTCATTTAATGCGTCAATACAAAATTGAGCATCAAGCGAATTTGAAATTTTATAACTTAGAATTTTTCTGCTGAAAATATCCATAATAACAACTAAATAACAAAAACGCGGACTTAATCTAATATATGTAATATCTGCTGCCCAAACTTGATACGGAAATTATTTATTATTCTGTTTTATACACAGCATCGGCAATCAAGTCATTTTTTTGTTCTCTTTGGATTGTGGTAATTTGGTAAACTTTAAAAAAGTTTTCCATATTTCCACAATCTCGCCTTATAAAAAAAATAGAAAAGTCCTATATTATTTTTTTTGTCTATTTTTCTCAGTCCATTATAGTTATTTATTTTTCAAATCATCTGTTTTTTCCATTCTTTTTTGCCTATTGCCGGCAATATGCAAAAAAGAATTGACTAAAAATTTGTAATGTTGTATATTTTGTTTAAATGATAATTGATTTTGCTATTAATAATTTATAATGGAAACAATATAAAAACATTTGTGCATTTGTGCAA
>JAKPEO010000083.1 GCA_029551925.1 bacterium | reverse complement strand
GGACATTATCCAGTATTTAGTGACACCTCAGAATATGTATTATCTGATGTGGGTATTGACTCAACTGGTAATATCATGATTATAAGATATGATTATTATGACACTAATATAAAAATTTATGCGCTGCCATCAAATAGCGGTAATGTAGTTTTATTATGCGAAACTTCAAGTGTGTATTTTCAGAATCCGACAATTGTATCAGATAAAAATCAAAATTTAAAATTGTTTTTTTATAGTAGTAGTAGTAGCAGATTGTTTCAATATGCTTTATCATATAATCCCAGAAATTTAACCCAAAATTCCGGCGCTTTAATGTATCTTAATTCTCCAGACCTTAATGAAAGTCTTGGGACTTATAAAATAAATTATGATTCCAATAATAGATTACATTTAACATATTATAAATCAGGGTACGGTTATTATTGGATCTATTCGGATAATTTAGGCGATACATTCAGTTCAACTAAACTTTTGTATAATGATTATTCCGGCGGATATAATAACGATAATTTTGGCGGACTTGGTAATGGCGCAATGTTTATTTTAAAACATAATGATCCTGCAGCTGTATCTTCTTTGCAATTTTCAAAAACAACAATTTTTAGCGATAATCCTGAAACTACTGTATTTTTAACAAATGCTGGTGATACAAAATATAATTCATATTTTTCTGATTTTGTTGCAGGTTGCACAGGCGTATATACATTTTTTGATTTGCAAAATATTACTGACACTAAATTAGCAGTAGTAGTATTTAGAAATTTTGGCGATACTTGGTCTTCGCCTATAAATATTTTTGATACTATTCCAATAAATTATCAATCTCTATATGCATCTGCAAATGACAGAGCGGCAAAATACATAGCCATAAAAAATCAAGTTTCTTCTGGCGGACATTATTATGGCGGAATTACAATAACAGAAGCGTATTTACTCGAAGTTTTTGGCGCTTATGCATTTCACAGCGCTGCATCGCGAATAATTGGTGGCAGTCAAGCGCCAGTGATTACGCCCGATAATATTATGCCGGTATATAGAGGAGAACCGCAGACAATTACTTGTTTAGTTGAAGATAATGACGATACTGCGCCTACTGTTAGATTATGGTATCGCGGCGATTCATTAGGAAGTTTTAGTAGTGTGTTAATGCAGCAGGACATTGATTATCAAACATCGTATCATTATACAATTCCCGGGTCATTTACTGAAGGGACAAGTAAAATTTATTATTATTTTTCTGCTATTGATAAATATAATAATGCGACATTTGTAGATTCATCTGGCGTATATTCAAGCGCGCCATATATTCCTGTTCCATTTATATTAAATCTTGTGCAACCATAAATAAATTACAAATTTAACAGCGAAAAACTGCTTTTAATATTAAAATGTTAAAAGCAGTTTTTCGCAATTGTTTTATATTTAATTTAGAGTTATAATCTAAAATTTGTAAAAAATAAATTAAAAATCAATTATAAAAAATACTGTATTTTTTTAGTGTGATGACAGTATATAACTGCATTTCTAAAAAATCCCAATATTTTTAACAGACCAAATATATGAATAAATCTGATTTTTATATTAAATTGAGGCGGGGTAAGAAAAGCCCCAAATAAAAAATATTCAATCACTAGGTCTATACCTGCGGCTATTATCAAGACATTCGGCATTTTATTTTAAAAGAAATTTTTATTTTTTTATTTCAACCGCTTAATTTTATAAATAAAAATAAAATTTTAGAAGCAAAATAATCAATAAAAAAATTATTCGACTGTCACGCTTTTAGCAAGATTGCGCGGCTGGTCAACATCGCAGCCGAGAAAATCCGCAATCTGATACGCTAATACTTGCAGCGGTATAACTGATAATAACGGAGACAGCGGTTCGATTGTATCCGGTAAAATAATTTTATAATCAATTAAGTCATCAGGAATATCAACATCTTCGTTTGTTATTACAATTGTTATTCCGTCGCGCGCTTTGACTTCTTGCAAATTACTGATGACTTTTTCGCTAATAAAACTTTTGACTGCAATGATGACTACTGGCATCTCTTCTGTAATTAATGCAATTGGTCCGTGCTTCATTTCGCCTGATGCGTAGCCTTCTGCGTGAATATATGAAATTTCCTTTAATTTTAATGCTCCTTCAAGCGCTATCGGATAATTAAAATGTCTGCCTAAATACAGAAAATTTTTGAAGTTGTGAAATGTTAAACTTAAATCTTTTAGAGAATTATAATCTTCGAGTATTTCACGGATTTTGTTTGGAATTAATAATAATTCGTCAATGTAATTTTTGTATTTATCGTCTGAAATAGTATTTTTTATTTTTGCAATGTAGAGCGATAATAAATACATTACCGTCACTTGCGTAGTGAATGCTTTTGTCGACGCCACGCCAATCTCTGGTCCGGCATTTGTGTAAATCACGCCGTCAGCTTCGCGAGTAAGAGTGCTGCCGCGTACATTGCAAACCGCTAATGATTTAGCACCTAATTTTTTTGCTTTTCGCAATGCCGCTAAACTATCTGCAGTTTCGCCGCTTTGCGAAATTACAATTATCAAATCATTTTTGCTAATCGGCACATTGCGGTATCTAAATTCCGACGCTATTGCCGCTTCAACATACATATTACAAAATTCTTCTAAATAATATTTTCCTATTAATCCAGCATGCCAAGCGGTACCGCAAGCGACAATATAAACTTTATTGATACTTTTAAAATAATCATTTGTTAAATTCAAATGATTGAAAATTATATTGTAATTTTCTTCGTCTAATTTATTGTCAATAGTTTCAAATATAACATCCGGCTGCTCGAATATTTCTTTGAGCATATAATGTTTGTATTCTTTTTTTTCTGCTAAAATTGCGTCCCAATTAATTTCTGTTATCGCTTTTGTATGTTTTACTCCGTTAAAATCAAAAACTTCAATTTTATCAGCACTAATAACAGCAATTTCTTTTTCGTCTAAAAATATCATATTACGAGTATATGGCAGCAGCGCTAAAATATCAGAAGCTACAAAATTTTCGGATTTTCCTAATCCCAAAACTAATGGACTACCTTCACGACAGCAAATAATTTTGTTTGGTTCGTATTTAGAAATAATACACAGCGCAAAAGAGCCGATTAATCGTTTAAATGTCAATTTCGCCGCTTCAAAAAAATTAGTTGTTTCTTTATAATATTTTTCTAATAAATGCGCTACTACTTCGGTATCAGTTTCAGATGTAAATTTATGATTTTCAGTTAATAGTTCATTTTTTAGTTCTTGATAATTTTCTATTATACCATTATGCACTACTGCGAAATTATTAGCGCAATCAAAATGCGGATGTGAATTTTCATTTGACGGTTTGCCGTGCGTAGCCCAGCGAGTATGCGCTATACCGATATTTCCTAAAATTTTTATCTTATTTACTTTTTGTAGTAACTCATTGATTTTTCCAACTGACCGAAATCGTTCTAATTTATCATTTATTACTGCGATGCCAGATGAATCATAACCGCGATATTCTAATCTTTTTAAGCCGTTAAATAAAATTTTAACTGCGCGTTTATTGCCAATATATCCCACTATTCCGCACATAGTATTTTTCCGTCCTTTTTTAGATTTTGAAATAAATGTTTTAAATAATCATCTATATATTTCGAATTCAAAATTAACTCTGCAATTTTTGACAAAGCGCTATTAATGTAATTTTTAAAAAATGGTTTGTTTTCTATGATGCCCAATTTTACATACGCGGCATTTGCCTGCATTAATCGCTGTAATATTGTTAATTCATAGCGTTTATCAAAATCATTAATTTTGTATTTCGCGTTTTTTGAAAATTTTTTTTTATAATATTCATATAATGTCTTTTGAAAATCAATATCAGCATTTATATAAGGGTCAAATAACAATGAAGCGACATCGTAAAAATTCGAACCGCAATATGCTGTTTGATAATCTATAAAATAAATGTCATTATTAAAAATTAAAATATTTTGCGATTGAAAATCGCGATGCAGAAAAAAATCGTATTTTTGTTCGGCTAAAAAATCTGCAATTTGTTGGAATGCTTTTAAAAGAAAATTATTATTATACTGAGCGTTCAAATATTTATCTAATACCATATTTTTGAAATAATCAGTTTCCCATAAATATACTGATTTATCGAATATTCGCTGCGGATAAATATTTTTAAATTCATCAGAACAAGCGGTTTGCATTTTAATCAATAAATCAATAATATTTTGATATAAAGTAAATACAGCCGCGCGATTAGTTTTTATGTTTTGATGATAAAAATCAAAAACCGAGAAATTTCCTAAATCTTGCAATAATATCGCTTTATTTTGATAATCGCAAAATAAAATGCTTTGGATATTATTGATATTTTTTTTTAATAGATTAGTGATATGTATAAAGCGTTCTAATTCAGTTAAATCAGTATAAACGCAGTATATAAAAGATTGTTTTGTAATTTCATCAATAAGTCGAAAGTATTTGCGCGCTGAACCGCCCGTATAAATCGGGTGAATTTCGATATTTCCTTGAAAAAAATTTAATATCTCATTATTCAGAAGAAAATAGGAGGTATCGTAATGAATCATAGAATTTTTTCAGCATTTGATATTTGATGTAAGTTTTGTAAATAATTGTTCAACTGCATCTTTTGCGGCTTTTACTTGCGCTTCTGTGCCTGATAGATGCAGTCGTCCGAAGCGGCCGCGCCAGCGATAATGTATGAGCGTAATATCAACTGCTTTTTCCGCTTCGTTTGCCGCAAGAGTTGACCAAGTGGCCGGCTGCACTTCAAAGATATATAATGATTTGCCGGGAATTAATAAAGAACCGTCTGCTTTGCGATTGATTATTTGAGCGTGATAATCGCTTATATTAGTTATAATCTGCGAAGTAAGTATTTTCGGTTTTTTTATATGCTGCAAATCTAAATTATAATATTCTAATATTTTACTGCCTGCGGTTAATACTTCGTCTTGCGCTTCAGAATGAAATTCGACAATTCCGTATTCTCGTTCTTCAAATAAAATTGCAGGCTTGATATTTGTTGCTTTTAAGGCAATATCGAGTATATTATTGATTTCTATACCGGGCTGTATTTCAAGCCACATCGCAGCCATACCGCTTATTGGTATGTCTCCTTCTGCTTGCGCGGCAGTCAGCGCCGCAAACTGCGGCTGAAGTTTATCTAAATAAATATAACTCAATAGTTCCATAGAAAAATCGCAATATATTTTTTCAATTTCTTAAAAATTACAACTAAAAATTATATATTAATCTTATAAAAAAATCAAATTTTTATTTGACTTTTTGGTAAAAAATATTTATTCTATTTTTCTATGAAAAATAAAAAACTTTTGATAATAATTAGCGGCTGCGTTGTTCTTATTGGATTATTATTCTTTTTATTTATTGATAAAATCTTAACGTTATTCGGTATTGGCGCGATAGAACCGGTAGTGGTAGAACAACAGCAAGAAACAGTATTGCCAGCAGATAAAATGGAGCCGGCTGAATTATTAGAAAAAAGTTTGAAAAAGCTGATGGATACATCTTTAAAACCGCTCGGCTATGAAAATTTAGAAATTAAAGCGCTAAAAGGAAAATTTTATTTTAATATCAAACTTCCTGAAAATATCACTGCTAAAATTCCTAAAAATCTTGAAAAATTTAAAGATTTGGATTTTTCTTGCGATTTTAAAATTGATTTAGCAAATAAGCGAATGGCTTTGAATTTTATTACGCCTTTTACAAAACCTATATTTACCGCGTTTTCGCAAAATGCTTTAACTTTATTTTTGGCAGAATCGCAGAAAAAATATACGATTGCGCAAAAAGAAATTTCACAAATGCAAACGCAACTGCCTGTAAAATTTGATTTAAAAGAAATGTTTGATTTTTCGCAGATGTCAGGAAAAGGGCTGAAAGAAAAATTTGATTTTTCAAAGACAGACGAGAATAATAAAATATTTGCGACAATATTATTAAAATCAAAGAACCCGAAGAAAATTTATGATTTTGAAATGTTTGAAGAATATAAATATAAAATCGACAAACGAAATTTTTTGATAATGCAAATTGAAAATACTATAAGTTATTCAAATAAACAGATCCCCCCGCAGACAACAATTGTAGAAATGCACTATAATCAAGATAATAGTTTAATATTAAAATGCGATGTTAGCAATTCAATGATGAAAGATAAAAAAATAGAATTTATTTATGCGTATAAAAACAACTTATATTCAGAAATGAAAATACGCGCAACTGAACAGGATTTAGGCGCTGTGAAATATACGATCGCAAATGAAAAAATAACAGGGCTGGTATATGAAAATTCAAAATTAGGTTTGCCGATTAAAGTAGGTATAACAGATTTATTATTAACTGCCGCTGGTTTGGAAGATTATGAATTTTCGCCTGAAAACAGCGATGAATTTGAAAACAAAGCGTTGACTGAGTTGTTTTCACAGATAAACGATAAAAAAATAATAGCCGAATTGTTTTTACAAAAAGACGCTGATAAATTTTTTGAAACTATCGCTCCGCATTTTATGGAATTAGCGGAAACATTAAAATTTAATCAAGAATTAACAGCAAATAATAATGAGGCGGCAGTGGCAGTGCAGCAGAAATCTTCAAAAGATGATGCTGAAGAAGATGAAGACGCTGAAAGCGAAGAAACTCCGCAGCAGCAGAAATCGTCAAAACAGCAGTCAGCAAAAGAAGCACAAGCAAGCAAAGAACAATTAGAAAAAATCGAACTTGCGAAAAAAATAGATAAAAAAGTGGAACTAGAAACTAAAAATGATGAAGATGACGAAGAAGAAACTGATGATGCTGACAATAAAAAAATAGCGAAATCCTCAAAATCATCAGCCGCGTCAGCGATAGCGATAACGCAGAAATCAGATAAAATTAATGTTGAAAATATGCGTTCGTCAAAAAAAAGCGCAGCAGTTGATAAACAGCCGAAAAAAGAAATTGTTCAAAAAAAAGAAACCGCTCAAATACAATATCAGCCGAAAGAACGCAG
Source organism: bacterium (assembly GCA_029551925.1). GTDB lineage: Bacteria > JAGOBX01 > JAGOBX01 > JAGOBX01 > JAGOBX01 > JAKPEO01. Next base: position 19,343 of record JAKPEO010000083.1, on the reverse strand, counting down.
CGCGCAATTTTTAGCGGTTATTAGAAAATATAATAATAACAAGCAAGCGGATATTGAAGCGGCTTATAATGAAGTAAAGGAATTAGTAAAATCCGAAACTGACAATGTAGAAGCACTATACATGTTAGGTCATTTAGCGTATCAGAAAAAAAAATATGATGAAGCGCAGCAATATTTTGATATTGTCATAAAAACCGCTGATTTGAATGATTATTATGAACGGCAGATTAGATATTGGGCGTTGAATATGCGAAAAAATATTGTATTGCATAATAATAATGCAGCAGAGCAGCCAGATACAAATTTAATAAGGGCGCAATAAAAAATGGCAAAAAAAAATATAGAGCAAGACCGCAGAAATTATCAGAGATACGATTTAAGTTATGATATGTATCTTGAATTTTATAATAAAAATATTCAGCCGTTTACTGTCAAAACAATAAATATCTGCGAGCGCGGCGCATTTATTAAATTGCCGTTTGATATTGAATTATTTGAGCGATTTAAAGGTAAACTTTTAATAAATGAAAATGATTATGCAGCGACGATATTATTTGAAGGGATAATCATCAGAAAAGAAATAAAAATGGCATTTAATATGCCGGATGAATATTATGCTGGTATTTATTTTGAGCATATAGACGGCGACCATTTGCGCAGATATCGCGAATTCTTGAAAATACACGATCAGGGAATGTTTGGAAAATTTTTGTTAAAACTTATAAAACTAAAAAATAATATTATTGATTACTGATGAATGACAAATATTGCATAGTAGTGCGTTATAGCGCAGTTTATTCTGAAATAGTGGAAAAAATAGTTAAAGAAACAGGCGCAGAAAGTTTTTTATTAACCAAAGCGGTAAAGTTAATAAATAAAAAGATAAATAATATGCGTCCTATAAAAAGCGTTGGTTTAATATTAATAGCGACAGCAGAACAATTATCGTTATTTCAAAAAGAATTCGACAATAAAATATCTACGAATACAGAATTAAAACAAAAAATAAAATATTTTGTTACACATATATATAAAGAAGCATAATGGATAAAATCGAAAAAATAGACGGTATTAGAAAATCGGAATTTTCGAAAATATCCGAATATATAGACGGCAAAAAAATCAAATCCGCCGAAAAATTAAATGATAGATTTCAGCAAAAACAAGACACTCATTCTCAAAAAAAAGAAAAAAAATCTATTGAATTAGATTTACAAGAATTACTTATAGCGCTCGAAAAAACGCTTCAGGATTATAATGCAATTCTTGATAAGCGCAAGAAAGATTTATATATTTTTTATGAAATTGTCGATAATGTCAATATTTTAATAAATGTCGCCAACACCCAAACAGGCGAATATATATTCAAACACAAAATTTGTTTAGAATGTATAAAGACAGATAAAGATTTTTTTAGAATTATTGACGATTTAATACGCGAGCGCGGAATATTAATAGATTATAACGCCTAAATTTTTTCGAGATGTATTCTAAATTAATAATTGCAATTTTTATTTTATTTAACTGCGAATTATTATTCGCAAATGAAAAATTTGATAATTATACGATAAGAAAATACAACGAAGCCGTGTCGTATTATAATTTCGGCAATTATGAAAAGTCGATGAAAATATTCAAAGAATTATATTTAGATAATCCAAATTCAAAAATTATATTGAATAATTATTTATCGGCTGCAAATGAATATGCGATGTATTTAGTAAATTCTTTGAAATATGAACAAGCAATAAAAGTTATGGAAGAATTATCGAAAATTGCGCCGGATAAACAGGAGATAATCGATAATTTAGGAGTGATATATTTAAAAATCGGCAATAATTATTTTAAAAATCAAAATTATGATTCTGCCATAGAAAATTATTTTAAAAGCGCGAAATATTTAGACGATAAAATTATATCAGAAAATATTGCTGCCGCATATAATAACCAAGCGATGTTGATAAAAAATAGTGCCGAAAAAAAAATCGAATTATATAAATTGAGTTTGAAATACGAGCCATCTAATTTTGAAGCACTCTATAATTTAGGGTTAGTTTATTTAAACGAAAAAATGTATAATGAAGCATTAAAATATTTTGATGAAATATTGAAATCAGATTGGCAAGATAAAAACAAAGCGAAATTATACAAGGGGATAGTTAATATAGAATTAAAGAATTATGATGAAGCGAAAAAAATTTTTTTAGATGTTATTAATAATAGCAAGGATAGAGAAGAACGAGAAAAAGCGCAAAATTATTTGAATATGATAATTCCGCAGAAATATAATTTATCATATAATTTTACAATCAAAAACAACAGTGCTTATAATTTAAACGATTTTAGTTTAAAAATTAATATACCGAATGATTATTCAAATAGACAGAAAATAATTGATTGCAGAATAGATTGTAATTATCCTTTTAATAAAGATTTTATAGTAGATGCAGATAACAATAAATTTGTGAAATTGCAATTTGATAATGTGCGCGCATATCAAAAGATAAATATAAAAATTGAAAATATAATAGAAGCGCAGCCGAAATTTTGGAATTTAGAGAAATTGAAAAATAGAAAAATTAATATTGTTGAAAATAATGTAATCGGCAGTATAGTATCTAAAAATGATAATTTATTAGACGCCCTAAAAAAAATATATAATTATGTTTTGAATTTATTGGAATATGATATAAACACAGAAGAATTGACTATTCCTGAAATATTAGAAAAAAAACGCGGAAAATGCGTGGAATATACAAAATTATTTAGTTATTTAGCGAAAAAATTGAATTTAAAGGTTTATGAAGTATCAGGCGAAATATACCAATATTTTGACGATGATAATTTAGTATTGAGATTAGATGATGTCGGACATAGTTGGGCTGAAATATGGTTAGATGATTATGGTTATGTAGCATTTGACCCGACATTTGAAGATACAGGCAGACGCAATTATTTTGCTAATTTACGGAATGCGCATATTATTACATCTTATGGCAAAACAAGTTTTCTTGAAATAAATTATAAAGTAGTGTATGACGACATATTTAAGCCGATAATAGATGTTAATATTGACAAACAGAAAAAACTAGAATTGCTAAAATAATGCAGAAAAAATTACGTGCGCATTTAAAGAAAATTTATAAATATTCATTAAGCGCCACAGCCGCTGAAAAAATTGTGACGGAAAATGTTATATATGATTTTTCTAAAAATTTATTAAAAATACAAGGGAAAAAATATAATCTGTCAAAATACAAAAATATTTATATTGTCGGATTTGGCAAAGCAAGCGCAGCATTAGGGCTGGCGATAGAAAAAATTTTGAAAGCTAAAATAACAGACGGAATAATCATCACAAAATATGGGCATTCGCAAAAATTAGAAAAAATCAAGGTTTGTGAAGCAGGTCATCCGCTGCCTGACGAAAATAGCATAAAATATACAAAGGAATTGTTGGCGTTAGTTGACAAAGCAAATAGCGATGATTTAGTGATAGTATTGATTTCAGGAGGCGGCTCGGCATTATTAGCGCTGCCTGTTGATGAAAGTATAAGTTTAGATGACAAGCAAAAATTAACAAAATTATTATTAAATTGCGGCGCTGAAATTACAGAGATTAATAGTATCAGAAAATTTATTTCAGCTGTTAAATCAGGAAAATTATCGCAGCGTATTGCGCCGGCTGATTCTATTGCGCTTATTATATCTGATGTAATCGGCGATAGAATAGATATTATAGCGAGTGGACCGACTGCCGATTATTTTGAAACGAATGCCGAAGATTGTCTTGAAATTTTAAAAAAATACAATTTGTTGAATACGACGCCAAAATCAATAAAAAATTTTATCACCAAAAATATTTCTAAAAAACCGTTAAGAAAATGCGAATATAAAAAAACAGATAATTTTTTAATTTTAAATAATTTTAGGGTATTGCGCGCCGCCGCCGAAATATCTAAAAAAATTGGATATATTCCGCTGATATTATCGTCGAGTATTAATGGCGAGACGCGCGAAATAGCGAAAATGCATATTGCTATCGCAGATGAAATAATAAAAAACAAGCAGCGCCGAAAAAAGCCGATATGTTTAATTTCAGGCGGCGAGACGACTGTCACAGTCAAAGGTAGCGGATTAGGTGGTAGGAATCAAGAATTTGTATTAGCGGCATTAATTGAAATATACAAACGGCAATTGTCAAATATTGCTGTTGCGAGTGTTGGCACAGACGGCACAGACGGACCGACTGACGCGGCTGGCGCTTGGTGTTGTGCCGGCGATTATGAAAAAGCAATTAATGTCGGATTAAATCCGCAAAAATGTTTAGATGATAATGATTCATATAATTTTTTTAAATCTATTAACAATCTTATAATCACTGGTCCGACAGGGACTAATATTATGGATTTGCGAATGATATTAATAAAATAAATAGAGATATAAATTTACGAATAAATATTTTTTAATAGAGTAGATTTAGCGGCAATCTAAATTACTGTAAAGTGCAAAGTATGTGCGTATGTGCGCACATACGCACATACGCTCATTTAAAATTCTTCCGTTTACTTTTTTTTGATTTTAGTTTAATATTATTCATATTAAAATAGAATTTAATTTAATTGTTGAATATGAAAAAAAAAATTTTGTTGGTGCAGCCGTCAATAGATACTTGTTATGAATATATATCGAGTTTGGGTTTGATAAATCTTTATCTAATAGCAAAAAAATATTGCAATGTAGATTTTTTAGATGAGACAAGAGTTCCGCTCAAAAAAAGTATTCAAAAAATTTGCAGCAAAAAATATGATATAATCGGAGTATCCGCTAATTTTACAAATGCAATACCTGCTTGCATACAATACGGCAGGCAAATTAAAACAGTATATCCTGATACCATTTTGATTGCCGGCGGCAATCATTCGACTTTTTCGCCGGAAGATTTATTGTTTAATGGTTATGATTTTGTGTTTTTAAGCGAAGCGGAGCAGACATTTGAAATATTTTTAAATGAATATATTAAATATGGCGCTGATTATGATAGACTTTCAAAAATAGCAGGACTTGCATATTTACAAAATAATGTTGTCTATAAAAATCGTTTGATGCCATTAATTGAAAATATTGACGAATTACCACTGCTTGATTTTTCTGATGAAAAGTTGAATTTAATTTTTAATAATTATTTTGAATTTTCTGGAATGCGCTATATAACTATGGAGACATCGCGCGGCTGCATCCATAATTGCAATTTTTGCAGCACTGTAAAGATGTGGCAAAATAAATACAGATTTAAATCGCCAGATAGAGTATTGAAAGAATTTATTGAAGCAAAAAAAAATAATATTGAAAGTATTTTGATAGTTGATGATGATTTTGCGTTAAACGAAAAAAATGCGCAGCTTATCTGCGAAAAAATAATTGAAAATAAAATTTATATTCCGTGGTCAACAACTATTGGCATAAACAGTATCAAAGATGAACACACATATCGATTGATGAAAAAAGCCGGCTGCGAAATAATAAATATTTGTATTGAAACAGCATCAGACAGATTATTGAAAGAATATAAAAAGCCATTTCGTCTCAAACATTTTTATGCAACTGTCAATAATATAAAAAATAGCGGAATAAAAATACATAATCACGGAATAGTCGGAAGTGCTACTGAAAAAATTAGCGAGACAATAAAAACTTTTTACCTGCTTTTTAAAACTTCTGAATTATGGCATGTAAGCATACTCGAACCGCGTCCTGGCGCAGAGATAATAAAGTCATTACCCAAAGATAAAATTTATATTTTAAAAAAATTCGAGCGCTTCGGCAAAGCGAATATATTTTTTTCAGATAATATTTTTAAAACAATAACAATTTATTTTTTATATAGATTTTTTGTTTTTTTATATTTAATCAATCCCGCTCATTGGCTGCGAGCGTTTTTTTGTAAAAATAAATTGGTCAGATATAATTATAGAATCCAATATTATATTGCAATGAAAGTTATATTTGAAAATATTAAAAATGCTCTTAAAATAAAAAAACAAGTTGAATTTTTTTGGAAAAGGTAGCAAAATAAATTATATGATATGCAAAAATTGTGGAAAATATACGAGTTTAGATTGGGTAGAATGTCCAACTTGCGGATATTTGCATAATGCTGCTGAATTTACAAAATTATTAGATGAATATAGAAATTATATCAAAGAGCGAAATTTTATCAAAGCCAAGATAGTATTGGAAAAAGCGCTGAAAATAGCAAGATACTCTACAAAAGAAGAACAAATCTTGAAGCAATTAGACAAATTGAATAGAATAATAAAAAATTCTGATTATTATGTTGCGCCGCCGCCGAGCGTAGAAGCATTAAGAGAATCAGAATATTATGTTAAACCATTAGTAATAGCAAAAGTAGAAAAAGAAGAAGACCGTGAAAAAATAGGCAGATTAAAGTATGGTAAAAACATAAGCAAAAATCAATTATTATTAATTATATTATTAAGTCCGATATTATTTTATTTTTTGTTTTTATACAGATTTAGAGACAAAGAAGAATTTCCAACTAAAATTGAAAGGATAGAAACCAAACAAGTAGCAAAAAAAACAGAAGGCGAAAAAATATATATACCAGAAGATGATATTTATAAAATAGATAAAGTATTAGCTAAAATAGAAACTGGCGAAGTATTTATTGATAATGCAAAAGTGTTAGGCGAATATAAAATAAATAATTCGGTTTTTACTAAAACAATCAAAACTAATGAAAAATCAAAAGTTGTATTGAATATAGAAAATTCTATTGTATTGATAGACGAAAATTCAGAAGTTGAAATCGAAGAATCTAAAAAAACCGATACCTTCTCAAAAGTAAGATTGAAATTAAATAAAGGGACTATATTCAGCGAAGTAAAGAAATTACGAGCAAATGATAAATTTGAGATTTCAACGCCTATAAGCACTGTTGGCGTACGCGGCACAAAATTTTTAGTTGAAGCAGTAACGGATCTTGTCTCTGTTTTTTGTATGACTGGTAAGATAGCGATTTTACCGCAAGGCAGCGATAATTATATAGAATTAAAATCCGGCGATTACTGCGCAAGTAAAAAAGGCGAAATCCCGAAAGTTCAGCAATATGACAATATTCAAAAATTACGATTAGAAAAATACAATAACCAGATACAAAATTCAAAATTATCGATTCCTATAAATGCTGATTTTTCTGATGATATTATAAAGGAAAATAAAAAAAGTGTAATTCCATCAAATAAAATTGATGAAAAGAAATCAGACAAAGAACTTGAAAATTTGGAAGAAAAGGTATTAGAAAAATTAAAAGACTCATCTAAAATAGATAAGGCGGATAAGCCGGAAACAAAAAAAATCGAAGAATCTGGCGGCGCTGCATTAAAGAGTGATAACCGTAGTGATACCGCATTATTCCAAAAAGAAAAAAAAGATAAAAGTTCTGAATTATATGAATTCGGCAAATCTAAATACGAAGAAGAATACGGTAAAAAAGGCGAGCAAATCTTGAAAAAAGACATAAAGAAAGCCGCAGGTTCTGACAAATCAGCTGAAGAATTATATGGCGGCGCAACTGCATTTCAAAAGAAAGTAGTAGATGAAGCGCGCGAAAAATTCGGAGACAAGCAAGTATCAGAAGAAGCCAATAAATATTTGAAAAAATAATTTTTTTATGTCTATTCCGCAGCCATCAATTTCAGTTATAATTCCAGTATATAACAGCGCAAAAACAATCAGATATACTCTTGCCGCGCTGAAAAATCAAATATTTTCTGCTGATGAGATAATTATCGGGTATAATCCATCAAAAGATGAAACATTGGCGATAATAGAAGAATATTCAAAAATTTTAAATATAAAAATTATAAAATTTGAGAAGGTGGTTGGACCTGCGGAAGCGCGAAATATTTGCGCGGCTCAAACGCAGAGCGAATGGCTTGCATTTGTAGATTCTGATTGCGCGCCTTTTGAAAATTGGCTTGAAAAAATAAAAGAATTAACAATTAAAATTAACGCTGATTGTTATACAGGTCCAGTAATTGGTTATTTACCTGAAAGTGTATTTGACAAATATCAAAACGCTTTTGGTTTAAATATAGTAGCAGAAGATAAATTGTTTAATAGATATGAGATATTCAAATCATTTGGTCATACGGCAAATTTTATAGTAAAGCGTAAAATATTTGAAAAATTGCAGGGGTTTAATCCGCAATTATTTTATGCAGAAGATCATGATTTTTGCGCGAGATTATTATTGTCAAATAATAATTATACTTTGTATTTTTCAAATGAATTAGTTATGCGCCATATATTTCGCACTGACCTAAAAAAATTTTTGCATTCTGTATTTTTTTATAATTATGCGCATATTTATCTTATCAGAAAATATTATAAAAGATTTACTATTAAATTTGGAAATAGAATAATCGTAGATTTTCAAACGACCAAAATGCCAATGTTAATTAATATAAATAATTTAAGTTTGAAATTGATAATATTGGTGTTATTATGTATTGCAATTTCAAAATTAATGATTATCCCGCTGATTTTATATTTATTGAAGATAAACACAAAATTATTTTTGAAATTTAATAAATTGTCGCTTTGCGAAAATTACGGGCAGTCGTATAAATTTTTATTGATATATTTATTAGAAGAAATTATCGGGACAACTGGGCATTTATGCGGGCTGTTGTTTAATAGAAAAAAATAAAAGCGCATTTTATTTTTTAGCGTCAATAATTTTAAAGCGTTTATTTAGTGTCTGTATAATATTGATATTTTGAAAATTATTTTTTTTGAATAAATCAATAAAAGCCGTAGTTATTTTATATAACGGATAGATAATTATAAATCTTTTATCAGTTAATCTTGCGGCGGCTTCAATCATTTCGTATTCAGTAAAAAATATTTGATGTTTGGATATTAATGTAGTTAAATTTGCGCTAATTTTACCTTCTGATAAATTATAATACGGCGGATTAAAAATCACTAAATCAAATTTTTCTTGGGAATATATAGAGTATTCAACTAAATCCGCTTTTATAATTTTGATATTTTTGATATTATTATATTCTATTGTTTTTTTGAAATTATCTAAAAAATCTTGATTTATATCTAATCCGATAATTTCGCTATTTGGATGTTTTAAAGCGTATAATATTGAGATTATTCCGTCGCCGCAGCCGAGTTCTATAATTTTTTGAAATTTGATATTTTTTATGTAGTCATAGAGTATTAACGAATCGCTTGAAAATTTATAACCGGTTTGCATTTGAAAAAACAAATTGTCATTATCTAATTTTATAATACGATTTTTCATAATTAATCATTTACAATATTTTGACTTACAATTCAATTGTTTTTTTAAAAAAAAATTATATTATTTTTTTCTATGTTTTTAGCGTTTGAATCATTAAAGAACGACAATAATAACTATTATTTTAGCGAGCCGATAGATATAATAAAAATTTATCGCAAATCGGAGATTATATCGGCATTTGAAAAAATCGAATATTATTCTAAAAAATATTATATTGCCGGTTTTTTTAGTTATGAATTAGGGTATTATTTAGACGATTTTCAAGTAAAAATAAAAAATGATGTTCCGCTAATCTATTTAGGAATATTTGAAAATTATAAGTATGAAAAACCCAAAAAATCCCAATCATCAAAATTTGAAATTTCGGATTTGCAATTAAATCAACCAAAAAAAGAATATATAGCGGCATTAAAAAAAATTAAAAGATATTTAGAAATCGGCGATACATATCAAGTGAATTACACGCAAAAATTAAAATTTCATTTTTCTGGCGCACCGTTGGAATTTTATGAAATTTTAAAAAAAAATCAGAGCGTAGATTATGCGGCGTTTTTAGATTTTGATGATTTAATTATAATTTCGCTTTCGCCAGAATTATTTTTTAAACGCAGCAATAATAAGATTATTTTAAAACCTATGAAGGGCACAATAAAACGCGGAATAAATGTATTTGAAGATTTAGAATTGCAAAATAAACTATTGTATTCAGAAAAAGAGCGCGCAGAAAATCTGATGATAGTCGATTTAATACGCAATGATATTGGCAAAATTTGTAAAATTGGCGCCGTGCGAGTTCCTCATTTATTTTTGGTTGAAAAATATAATACAATATTTCAAATGACTTCAACAATCACTGGCAATTTGAAGAAAAATATTAGTTATTTTGATATTTTCAAAGCGCTGTTTCCTTGCGGGTCAGTCACAGGCGCGCCGAAATTTCGCGTAATGCAAATTATTTATGAATTAGAAAAAGAATTAAGAAATGTATATTGCGGTGCAATAGGTATAATATTTCCTAAAAAGCGTGCTGTTTTTAATGTCGCTATCCGCACAATTCAAATAAAAGATAATTGCGCAGAATTAGGGATTGGCAGCGGTATAACTATTGATTCAATAACAGAAAATGAATATTCTGAAATGTTATTAAAATCAAAATTTCTACAAAATATTAGTTCTGCGCAAAATTATGATTTTGAATTAATAGAAACAATGCTTTATAAAAACAAATATTATTTTTTGAATGACCATCTTAAAAGATTGAAATTATCCGCCCAATATTTTGATTTTAAATTTTCAAAATCTGAAATTATTCAAAAATTATTAGAATTATCCCAAAAATTTGAAAAAAACACAGCATTTAAAATACGGATATTATTAGCAAAAGATGGAAGATTAAAAATCGAATTTCAAAAATTAGAAATGTTAGATACAGAAAAAAAAATTACAATATCCAAAATTAAAACTAATTCGTCAAATATTTTTTTATATCATAAAACAACGAATAGACAATTATATAATAATGAATATCAAAAATATTCAAAACTCGGATTTTATGATATTGTATTTTTAAATGAAAAAGCAGAAATTACAGAAGCGTCGTTTAATAATATTGTTATAGAAAAGAACGGGAAATTATTAACGCCAGCGCTGAAATGCGGATTATTGCCAGGCATCTATCGCAATAAATTATTAACGCAAAAAAAAATAAAAGAATCAATTATAAAAATCGAAGATCTAAAAAAATCAGAAAAATTTTTTTTATGTAATTCTGTGCGCGGATTAGTAACAGTGAAATTTGTAGATTTGTAAGTTTGTATAAAAGATGCGGTTCAATTATTTTATTTATAATTTATGAGATAAATCGTATTATTATTAAATTCTTTTAAAGGTATTAGATAATTTTGCCGCTGTAATTTTTCGATATGTTCGACAATATCATAACTAAATCTTACCGCGAATTTATGAGAATAAAATATATGCGATACATTATTTTTTTTAAGTTTTTCGAGAAAATCTAATTCATTATATACATTGATATTATTTATCGGCGAGAGCGTGAGATTCGGCGTATAGCCCAAGATAACAGGTATATCAAAATAAAAAGATAATTGATGCGTGACAAATAATAAATCTGTATTTTTTAAATTAGCGTTGCACCATTGTATCGCTTGATAAAATTCGCCGTCAGAATACATTCGTTTGGCCAAATATTCGTTTTTAGTTTCAAATCCGAATAATACTTTATATCTTGTAAAATGTTGAGCAGCCAACAGCGGATAATTGATTAGAATTATAAAGAAAAATATGATGATATTTGCCCGGAATAATTTTGGATATTGCGCCATAAAACTATTGAAAGCATAAATACCGAAAACGCAGATAATCGGATAAATCGGAAGAACATATCGCGCGCGCGGCGCATTAAAATAAATCAAATAGATAAACGCAAAAATATAAAAAGTAAAAATATAAAAACAATATGTTTCTTTTTTTAAAATAACTGCGATAATTATATAACACAAAAACACGAAAAACAGCGGAGATAACGCATATTTCCAAAAATCATAAGTTTGAAATTTTATTGATACTATGTAAGGAAATTTAATAGCGCTGATTACAGGACTGCCTGTTATCTTTTTTTCGCTGAAATGTCTGACCATACTCGCGCTTTTTTCTTGAATATATTGAGTTTCATTTTTTTCGTCTGACACTATATTTTTTATATTGAAATATTTGCAAAGAAACGGATAAAACGGATTGCCGATATCTAAATAATTTTTGATATAAAACGGCGAAGACAATAATAAAAGCAGAAAAACAGCGCAAACAGCAGTTTTAATTTTTATTTTTTTGGAAGCAAATAGAAACATTAATATTGCTATAAAAATTAACGAGTGTATTAATCCGTGATATTTGACATTATTAGCAATTGCAGAAAATATTGCGGAATAAAACAGATGCTTTTTTTCAGAAGTTTGGAAAAATAAAAATAAATAGTATAAAGAAAAACAAATAAAAAAAATCAGGATAAATTCGGTTTTTATATAGCCAGCAAGTCTATTAATTGCTGGAGTTGAAGCGAATGCAAGCGCAGTTAAAATCGCAAAGAAAATATTTTTAATAATTTTTTGAGAAAACAAACAAATCAATAACAAAGTCAAAACATAGAAAAAATAATGAAAAATTTGAGCAAATTCAGGGCTGGCTAATGATAAGCCGTATAAAAATAAAGTTTCGCTAAACTGCGGAAAAAACGAATAAAATAAAAAATTAACGCTGTAAATTTTATGCGCTTGAAGATATAATTTCGGCAGAGTCAAATGATATGTTAATCCGTCTAAACTCACGACTGGCGCTAATGCTCCCGGCAAATGCAAAATGATATTTAATAGAAGAAGAAGCGTTAATATTTTAGTTTTAAAATAAAAATATTGGAATTTTGTAAATAGATATTTCACTAAATTTTCGATATTTTGAGTATTGAAAAGCGCGGCGATTATCTGAATAGATACTATGGTATATATCAATTCTTTATATAGAAAATTTGTAAATCCTGCGATGATAATAATAGCAGAAATTATAATTATTCCGCAAGCGCTGTGAAATAAATAATCTTCTAATAAATTATCAGCCGAAAATTTTTTCAAAATAATTTTTGAAAAACTATAAAAAGCAAATGAGATAAAAATTAAAAACAAAAAATTAATTAAAAATAACATAATCAAAAATTATTTATTATTGCGAATATTTAACTGCCGCCCGCATAATTTAGATAAAACCAAATTTATTGCGCCGTCATTTTCGTAAACAAACGACCTAAAAAAAGTTTTATAATAAACCAACAGCGCATACAAAATAAAAATTTGCAGAAAAATAACAACCCAGAATTTTATTTTATTCATTAAAATTGTTTTGAAAAATACTATTAATTAAATTTAATTTTTTTATAGCGCGCTCTGCGATTTGACAGCGCGTCCGCGCCGTATTCGCGTTTCATAAACTCTTCGTAATCTTGATAATTTCCTTCAAACCATCGAACTTTGCCATCGCCTTCAAACACTAATAAATGCGTGCAAATTCTATCTAAAAAAAATCTGTCGTGGCTGATGACCATTACGCAGCCGGAAAAATTTAAAATCGCTTCTTCTAAATTTCTGAGAGTAGTAATATCTAAATCATTGGACGGTTCGTCTAATAATATTAAATTCCCGCCGGATTTTAGTAATTTCGCTAAATGCACGCGATTGCGTTCGCCGCCCGATAATTCTCCGACTTTTTTTTGTTGGTCGCTTCCTTTAAAATTGAATCTGCCGACATAATTTCTGGCGGGGACAGTGATATTGCCGATTTTAATAAAATCAGCGCCTTCGCGAATTTCGTCATATACAGTATTTTCATTATTCAAATTATCGCGATGTTGATTAACATACGATAATTTTACAGTTTCGCCTATTTCAATTGTCCCGCTGTCCGGTTTTTCTTCATTGACTATCATTCTGAAAAGCGTTGTTTTGCCAGTGCCATTTGGTCCTATTAATCCGACTACTGCAGCCGGCGGCAGTGAAAATGAGAGTTTATCAATTAAAATATTATTATTAAAGCCCTTAACTAAATTATCAATATTCAATATTTTTTTGCCTAATTTTGGTCCTGGCGCTATTTGTATTTCTAATGAATTTTCATTTAATGAATTTTCATTTGACAGTAGCGTTTCGTATTGATTTATTCGCGCTTTGGTTAATGCTTGTTTCCCTTTGCGGTTCATTTTTATCCAGTTTAATTCATTTTTTAAAAATTTCTGGCGCCGCGATTCGGATTTTTCTTGCGCTTCTAATATTTTTTGTTTTTGGTCAAGCCACGAAGAGTAATTGCCTTCAAATGGTAAGCCTTCGCCGTTATCTAATTCTAAAATCCATTTTGTGATATTATCAAGAAAATATCTATCGTGCGTGACGATAATAACTGTGCCAGGGTAATTTTTTAAGTGTTCTTCAAGCCATTCGACTGTCTCCGCATCTAAATGGTTAGTTGGTTCGTCAAGCAGCAGCATATCAGGTTTTTCTAATAATACTTTACACAGCGCTACGCGTCTGCGTTCGCCGCCTGATAATTTTGTTACATCCATATCGTCCGGCGGCAATAATAGAGCATTTGATATTTTATTAAGTTGCGTTTCCAATTCCCATCCGTCCACCATATCGATTTTTTCTTGTAATACTGACATTCTATTCATACACTTTTCCATTTCGTCGTCTGAAAGCGGCTCGGACATTTTATTGGTGATTTCTTCGTATTCTTTTAATAATTTAATTGTATCGGCAAAAGCAGTAGCGATATTTTCTCTAACATTTTTAGTTGAGTCTAACTTTGGTTCTTGCGGTATATATCCGATTTTTATATTTTTCGCAGGTTCTGCATAGCCATCAAATTCTTTATCAATACCAGCCATTATTTTTAGCAGCGTGCTTTTACCAGAACCGTTGTCTCCGACGATTCCTATTTTTGCGCCGGGAAAAAAACAAAGATTGATGTTTTTTAATACTTGCTTATTTCCGTAATATTTATTTAAGCCCTGAATTGTAAATATATAGCGTTCCATAAAAATATCAACACTCCCTTAATTTTTAGATTTTATATTTAATAGGTTTGTTTTTTTATAATAAATCTTCTAATTTTAAATGCTCGCTTTCAGTTTTTAAATCTTCCAAACATTTAGTTAAATTATTTAATTTTATATTTAGATTTTTTAAATTTTCGCCTTCTTTTTTGAGTTTTTCATTAAATTTATACGCTGAATTTAAAAATTTCAATAGATTATTTTTTATTGTCAAATCTGTTTTATTAAACTGCTCTAACATTGATGGTATCTCGTTTAAATAACTTATTAAATTAACAAAAGTTTTTCTGCTTTCTAATAAACTATTATAAAAATTTTTGTTTGTTTCAAATAAAATTGTTAGAGTATTTTTGATTTTGTAAATTTCATTTTTTATGGCTTCATTTATATTTTTTATGTTATTGATATTTTCATCTCGTTCAAAATTCATTGTATCTTCGCCGGTTTCTGATGTTTCTTCTAATTTTTCGGGATGTGAGAAAATATAAAAATTTAAGATATTTATTGATTGTTTTTCGATATTAGCGAGCATTTCGGATATTGCTGTTAAAATTATATTTTGATTTTTTTGGAAATCCGAGCAAAACAAATCAGCGCTGTTCAGCAGCGCTTCAATATCTTTCATTGCTAAAACTAATTGATTAAAAAATTCGCCTAATTTTTCCTTTTGTTTGAATTTAGTATTTATTTCTTCTATCGATTTATTGAATTCGGTTTTTAACACTTTAAAAAAATGTTCCTGTATAAAAATAAAGTCATTAGAATCATTAGTGATTTTAGATATAGATTCAATATTGATTAATGATGTCTTAATTGATGTGTCAGTATTGAGTTTCAACATTTCTAATTCTTCTGAAAAATTTTTTATTTTATTTTTTAGTTCATTATATTGCTCTGTATTTTTTTCAAGCGAATTATGGATTTTGGTTAAAGCGCGCATAAATTTTGAAAAAGCAAAATCAATACCGTCTTTTTCATAATTTTTTAAAGCATCAGTAATTTCTTGAATATCCAAACTTATAATTTCTTGAATTAATTTTTTAGTAAATTTTTGAGAAGCGTAATTTGCTGTTTTGGAAATCAACAAAATCAAAATTAATGCGCTGACCAATATTGAAGCCGTCCAAAAAACAAATATTTTTTTTGCTATTGTGAAGTTTAAATAATAATACAATCCGCTGTATAACAAAGCATTTATAATTATCAAAATTATTAATACCGCAAAAAAAATCAGAATTTTTTCTCTAAATCTTAACATTAAAATTTGTCCTACAAAAATTATATTTCCGGCTCTAATACAGGCACTAAATCATCATCAAATATAGTATAACCTACAAAATATTTTGGCAATTTATTTTTCAAATCTATAAAATCGATATTTTTGACAATTGCATCTGTTTGTTCAATTATTTCACTGACAGGCAATACAAGATAGCGATTGTCATTTTGAAAAATTAACGCTTTATTATACTGTGAAAAATCATCGTGTTTAAATTCAGGCATCCGCCAGATTTTTTCTAACTTGTCTCTGTATTTGAATTTCATTACATCGTTTTCCAAAATAAAATTTCCACTATTTTTATCAAAATATATAATATCGTGTAAATAGTCAAGCATAAATCCGCATAATCCAGTCTGTTCTGAAATTTTGACGAATATCATCTGCGTTAAAATCATTTGGAAGGGTATTCTGATTATTACTTCCGAACCCTTGCCTTTTTCAGATTTGAGATTTAGCGAGCCGCCAAGTTTTTCGATACTGCTTTTAACCGCATCCATACCCACACCACGGCCTGAAACATCAGTAACTTTTTCGGCGGTGCTGAAGCCTGGTTTGAATATTAATTCTAATATTTCGGAATCGCTCATTTGTTTTAGTTCGGTTTCGGTGATGATATTTTTTTCAACCGCTTTTCTTCCGATTATTTCTTTGTCCATTCCTTTGCCGTCGTCTATTATTCTAATTATTACATAGTTTCCTTTTTGTTCTGCTATTAGTTCTAATTTGCCAACTTCGCTTTTTCCGTTTTGAATACGGACTTCTGGTAATTCTATGCCGTGGTCAACTGAATTTTTTACAAGATGTATAAATACTTCGCTTACTGTATCGCCGATTTTTTTGTCTATAACAACATTATTATCTTTAATAATAAAATCGATTTTTTTACCTAATTTATTGGCTATATCTCGAACAATCGATGGAAATCTATTAAAAACTTGATACAGCGGCATAAATGTTACACGCGATAGTATTCCGTTTATTCTATTCACTATATTGCTTATATTGCTTGAAATGTCAGTCAGCGCTTTATCTAATCCAGTTTTATTTGATAATTTTAGTAATTTACTTTTATTGATGGACAATTCTGTAATTACAGCGGATAATTGGTCTATAATGCTCGCGTTAATTTTTATAAATTCGTTTTTTTTGCGCTGCGTCAATAAAATAAATTGAATGTTAGAATCTATAATATTATTCAATTTTTTATATGCTTCTAATATCGCGGGCGTTTGAGTATTAACGCACATTTTTTCAGCGAGCGCTAAATAATCGATAAAATTTAAAGTGTCAATAGTATCCAATTCTTCTAATTGCAGATTATCGCATTCATCGGCTAAATCATTGACTATTACAGCGAGCGGCTCGAATATCAAGATATTTTCAGCATCCGGCAAATTTAATATGCTTTTTAATACAATACATTTTTCAGTATAATTTTTTTTGCTTTTTTCATTTGATACGCTAATATCAATACTTAATAATGCGCGAAGTTCAGAAATTACTTTTTTTCTATTAAAGTCTCTGTATTCAGAAAGATAATCAAAAATATTTCTATATAAGTCGGATAATTGTCCGATATTGATTTGTTCGTCCATTTCAATTATTTTTGCGTCATTCATCAATAACAAATTCTTTCATTTTTTCTTTTAATGATTCTGCGATAGAACTTAATTTATTTACTGATTCGTTTAATTTTTTTACAGATTCGCGCTCTTCGTATATAACCTTGGCGGTCGAACTTACTAATGTTGACATTTGACTTGTTACTTGACTGATGTTTTCAGTTGATGAAAATATGGTTTTACTTTCTTCATCGATATTCGCTATTTTTTCGTTTATTTCAGAAATCATTACTTTATCAGATGTAACTTTTACATATATTTCGTTCATTGTATTCATTAAATTATTAGATGTTAAAATTCCTTCCTCAATATTTTTTATGCCGATTTTAGTGGACTGAAATATCTTGTTAATTAAAATATTGTTGTTATCTATTATTTTCATAATATTTGCCGAATAATCAGCGATGAATTTACTTAAATTACGCACTTCTGACGCAATATTAGCAATAGACGCATCTTGCTGACCAGTTCGTTTGGATATGACATTTACGCTGTAAGCGAGCACTCTTGTTCTTGTTGAAATGTCTTCTATTGTTTGCAAAATATCCTTTATTTCAAGCGAAAATTTTTGGAGATTATTTACTAATTCAAATGTTTCTTTATAGCCGGATTCTATTGAATTCATTTTTTCTATTAATTTCGCAAAATTTTCTTTTCCTTTGATTGTTGACATTTCTGTCTGTTCAGCGCTTCGGTCTAAATTTTGAACATTATCAGTCATTTCTTCTAATGTGGTAACAAATCTTTTCAAACGTTCAGCGGTAGATTGGACATCCATAGAATTATTAATAACTCCGACTTCTATTTCGTTAATGTTATTTGAAATAGTATCTATTGTAATTGTGGTCTGTTTTGAAATATCCAATAAATTAGAATTTTCAAAAGTGATAGATTTTATGATATTATTAATTGTTTTGATGATATTATTGAGTTCATTAACCATCGCATTTATACCGTCTGCCAGAATTTTTATTTCGTCGTTGCGTTTCATTTTTATTCTGTCAGTCAATATTCCTTGCGATATTTTTTGAATAAATGGAACAAATGATATTATCGGTCTTGCGATATTTTTACCGAATATAAACGCCAAAAATAAGCCAGGGATTGAAAACATTATAAAATACAAAATAGCATTATCTTGAATATTCTTGCGGATTTTTTTGCTGATTATTGCTAAATTTTTTGTTATCTTATCTATTTCGTAGGTTTTTTGATTGCCCGCTTCGCCTTCCAATCTTTTTTTTTCTTCTTCGATTTTAGTTAGAAAATTGCGCTGCATATTATTTATTTCTTTTGATAGACTTTCAAGAGAGAAGCCCAATAATACTACGCCCCAAAATTCGTTGTTTATTATTATCGGTTGAGCAATTCTGAATATTTTGATTTTGAATTTTGAATCAGAATATTGTTCACCTTCATATTTTTTTTCTTTGAATACTTTTTCAATCATTGTATCTTTTATAGTTTTTCCTTCATATT
>JAKPEO010000071.1 GCA_029551925.1 bacterium | reverse complement strand
GTGGACGTTGTAGCTGGTTTGCCTTCAATTACTACCCCTCTTTACGGTTTCACAATTGTTTCCGTGCCGCAGGTGGCTTATGTACAATCAACCGGGGCTGTAAGAGAATACGGCAACTCGGGCGCTGCTACAGATAACGCTGTGGCCCTGGCTATTCAAAAAAGCTGCGTTGGCTTCGGCATGAGTGGTATAGAAATTTTCGTGGACGAAGGAAATCCTTTATATCAGGGAGACATCCTATCGGGATGGGTGCTCCACGGGGCTAAATATCTGCGTACAGACAAGGAGGGCGTTGTACCTATTATTCAGGCTACAGTTTAAAAATTATTAAAATTTTACAATAATGGCTAAAATATTTAATAATAATAATTTAGTAAAGGTTTGGGACGTGCGGCTTGCTGGCCGCCGTCTCGCCTCTATTTCGGGGAAAAAAGGAAATAAAAATTATTCAAATTTTGGATTAAAATATGACGGCTGGCTTCGCCTTTCTGGAGCGACGTTTTCGGATGGAAGCGTAAGGAAACTTTTTTTAGGGGATTTTACAAATATTAATATTTTAATTTATACAGAAAGATTTAATTTAATTTTTGAAAGTCCTCGAGAATTAAATGAATTAATTTTTGAATTTGATGATACTACCGAATACCTTGTCGATTTAAGACAGTTTCAGCATCTAAAAATTTTAGAAGGCGGGGTGGGGCTTAGTGTAAAAGGCCGAAATCAGGAATTAGAAAAATTAACATATTTTGGCGATAAAGGAGATTATTCAAGACAAGGACTAAATTTAAAAACGGGCTGGTATTTTAAAGCCGACGGCAACGGTACAGGAGTAGCGACAATGCGTTTAACAGCCTCAGAAGCGACTGAATTACAGGCAGATGGAAATGTTTTGTTCTGTGATGCTGATGGAAGTAATGAAACAAATACAAAAAATTTGTTAGCTGGAGATAATGTAACTTATTTTAAATGTGAATACGGAGATGGTTATATTTATTTAGAAAATAATAAAATAACAAAATTAGGTACAGAAAGTTTAAGTTTATTCGATTTACCTGCAAACGCCCCGATTCCGTATGTGCAAGTAGGCGAGTTATATAATTTATTAAATATTAGAATAGTTGGTATAAAAATATATTTATTTGGAGCACCGCCAAGCGGCGTAATTTATTGGCGGTTATATGGTGATAATATTTTT
>JAKPEO010000068.1 GCA_029551925.1 bacterium | reverse complement strand
TATATCGCGATTTTATCAAAAAAATTATTCTTGATTATAAATATCACAATATCAAAGATTATGGGATACTAATATCTTCAAAATTTATTGAATATCTAAAAACTCCAGAAACCGACTATTCTAAAATAAAATTTGATTATATTATCAATATTCCGATGCATATAAATAAAATCAACCAAGGCAGATTTGACCATATAAATTTTATTTGCGAGACATTATCCGAAGAATTGAAAATTCCTTATATTAATAATGTTTTACAAAAAAATGTAGACACGCATCAGCAAGCAGGTTTGCCTCGTAAAGAACGACTAAAAAATATCAAAAAAAGTTTTGTTGTAAATTCAGAAGTAAATATTGATTTCAATAATAAAAATCTGTTATTAATTGATGATGTCTATTCTACCGGCGCGACTGTCAATGAATGTTCATTGACATTAAAGCGCAAATGTAGAAAAGCGAATATCTATATTTTGACATTTGCGCGCGGCGAATAATGTGCTAAAAAAATAAAGAAAAATCATATTGATAAACTATTTGTTTTATATGTATTATTCACATTATGTTAATATAAATTCAATAAAAGATAAATTATAAAAACTCTTGCAAAAAAAATGCTTAATATAAGAATATCTTCTAATGTCTGTATTTTTTTTTATTTTTTGGAGATTTTGGTATTATCGAATATTAATTTTGTGCCTTTTAATGTTATTTTATCGTCGATGATATTCAAGCGATTTGTCAACTTTTGAAAAATATTAGAAAAACCGCCAGTAGCGATAATGAGCCAATCATTGATACTTGTTGATTCTATTATTTTATTAATTAGTCCTTCTGTCATAGCGATATATCCGTATAAAATGCCTGATACCATTGCTTCATTAGTATTTTTGCCGATAATGTTATTAGGGATTTTTTCATAATTTACCGGATAAAGTTTCGCCGCGGCATTGAATAAAGCTTTTGACGATAGTGCTATGCCTGGTGCAATAATACCGCCTTCATAAATACCGCTTTTTAAAATTATATCAAATGTCGTAGCAGTGCCAAAATCAATTACAATGATATTTTGTTCTTTAAAATTTACAGCGCAATATTCAGCATTTGCAATTCTATCAGCGCCTACTTCAAGCGGATTATGCACATTGATTTTTATATTTAATTTTAAATTGTCAGCAAGATTAATAAAAAATGGTTTTATCGAAAAGTATTTTATAAATGATAACTCCAAAATTTTGTCTAATTGCGGTACAACTGAACAAATGACAATATCTGTAATTTCTGAAATATTAATATTAGCGCTGTTTAAAATAGTATTGAATGAAATATAATATTCGTCTATGCTTTTATTTTTATCAGTAGCCAATCTAAAATCAAAAATAATATCTGTATTTTTAAAAATAGCAGATGTTATATTTGTATTCCCTACATCAATTATTAATTGCATAAAAATCCTTATTCAAATTTTAAAGAAAAATCTAATGCTTTTACGCTGTGCGTTAAAGCGCCGACCGAAATAATATCCGGCTGACATTTGCAATAATCTTCTAAATTATCAAGTGTAATATTTCCGGATACTTCTATAAGAGCTTTGCCATTAATAATTTTTTTTGCTTCTAAAATCTTTTCAGGTGAAAAGTTATCGAGCATTATAATATCAACATTCATTTTAAGCGCTTCGCGAAGTTCTGATAAATTCGAAACTTCCACTTCAATTTTATTTGTAAAGCTAATATTTTTTGCTGATTTTACAGCATTTTCGATACTGCCTGCCGCTTTAATATGATTGTCTTTTATTAGAATATGGTCGTATAGCCCGCTGCGATGATTGATGCCTCCGCCGATTCTTACGGCATATTTTTGTAGTATTCTTAATCCGGGTAATGTTTTGCGAGTATCCGCGATTTTTACATTATATTTTTTTGCAATATCAACAAATTTTGAGGTTGCGGTAGCGATTCCGCTTAAATGCTGTAAGATATTTAGCGCTGCGCGTTCTGCTGTCAATAATGCGGCACAATTGCCTGTTAAATTTGCGCATATTTCTTTTTTTCGGCATACATCGCCGTCTTGTTTGACTAATTTTATTTTTATGTTTTTATCGAGCAACCAAAAAGTTTTACAAAAAAAATCGAGCCCTGCGATAATGCCATTCTCTTTTGCTATTAATTTAGCGGTTGAAGTTTTGTTTTTTTTTATTATTGCGTTAGTGGTTATATCGCCGCCGCCGATGTCTTCAATCAGCGTATTTTTCAATATATTTTCTATTAAATAATCATTCATAATATTTTTCCTTTTTCGTCAAAGCAATTTTCAAAAATTTCTATTTTATATTTTTCCGGATAATTGTAAATAAAAATATTTGCAATATCAAATCTGAAATAATAATCTTTTTCATTATAATTATTAAGAAAATTAAAATATTTCGCAGTTTTTATTATTTTTAATCTTTTGATTTTGTCAACTACTTCGCTTGGATGAATATCTTCAAAATTTTCGCGTGTTTTAACTTCTATAAAAACAATAATATCGTTTTTTTGAGCGATTAAATCTATTTCGCCGCCGTGATGTTTGAAGTTTTTAGTTAGAATTTTATAACCTTGCGATTTATAATGATTTTCTGTTAGATGTTCACCGAATGTGCCTAAAATTTTATTTTTTTCAGAGTAGTTTACAGAATTATCAGATTTCATCAACAATAGAAATACCAAGCGCTTTGGGATTTATTACTCCAATTATTTTGTATTCTTCGTTTTTTATTAAATCAATGATTTTTATATCTTCATTATTAACCTTTTTCAATTGCGAATCATATAAAATTTTCACTTTTGGTTTTAATGGCGACGCTTCGTTAATATCAATGACTAATCCCAATTCTTTCGTATTTAATTGTACCATACTGCCAATCGGATATATAGCCATTGTTGAGAGAAATACCCGCATAATTTTTGGATCAAATTTTTTTTCTACGAGTTTCAGCATTTCTTTCATAATGTTATGCGGAATTTTTTCTTGTCGAAAACTCCGTTTTTTTGTCATAGCATCGAATGTGTCTGCAATACTAATTATTTTAGCGTATTCGTGAATCTCGTCTCCTTTTTTGCCTTGAGGATAACCGGTGCCGTCGAAATTTTCGTGAACCTGCATAACTACTTCTGCTATTATTTCTGGAAATTGTCCGTAATTTTGCAACATTTTATTTGAGTGTATTGGATGCGTTTTTATTAGTTGTATATCCGCTTGCGTAAGCGCTACTTGTTTTTCTCTAATATGTTTGGGAATTTTGAACATGCCAATATCCGCAAAATATGCAGCTACGCCCAATAATCTTAAATTAGCATTATTATATTTCAAACCTGCTCCAATTATTACTGATATTATAGCCATATTGAGCGAATGCGCAAATAAATATTCTGTTGTTTCGCGTTCTTGCGCAATAGATAAAAAGAAATTTTTATTTTCTGGACAAACTAATAAAATTTTATCAATAATACTTAATACGCTGTTTTTTTTAATTTTTGTTCCTTTACTGAAATTTTGAAGTAAATCGCAAGTATCAGCAAGCCATTCATCATACAAAGAAATCAATTTTGCCTTCTGACCAGCGGATAATTCTTTTGCGCCTTCTGACATATCTATATTTTCATTTTCTGCTTGCTGATTATTTTGATTTTCTTCCTGTTTTTTTAAGATATGTCCTGAAATAATTTTGCCTTCTGTATGAACCTTTTTAATATTCCATTTTTTTAGAATATTAATATCATCTTGCGTAAGCGGCGAAAATGGCGAAGCGATACGACTGTTTTTATCGTCTAATAATGGTTTATTAAAAGTTATTCCCGGCACCAAACAATCAACATCAATTTCAAGCATAATAACTCACAATAAAAAAATATCTAAAATAAAAATTGTATTATAAATTTTGAAAAAAACAAGTTTTTTTTAATTTTTTTAATCATTAAAATTTTAAAAATTACAAAATAAAAATTTTTTATTGATATTTTTTGAAGAAATAAGTATAATAATAATTTTATGAATTTTTAGTGGAGTGTGTGGTAGAAATCAATGAAAGATTCGTCTAAAAATTTGGCATTCTGGCTGCTGTTGGGATTGATAATAGCGACTTTATTTTATTCGTTTAATCAGACGCCGAATAGTGCGGAAAGTAAAGAGATTACATTTACAGAGTTTATGAATCTAGTAAAACGCGCAGAATTGCCAGTAGGTAATCGCGATAGAGTAGAGATTAAGAGCATAGTATTTCAAGAAAAAATAGCGTATATTGAATATATAGATAATTTAGTAAGTTATAAGAAAAAATGCGTTATACCGGAAGTTGATTATAAATTTGCCGAAGATTTAAGCAGTAAAAACATAAATGTCAAAATCAAACAGCCGGAAGAAAGCGGATTTTGGAGCAGCATATTATTTACTTGGGGCCCTACATTATTATTTATTTTATTTTTATGGTTTGTATTTTATCGTAATGTCGGCGGCGGCGGTAAAGGCGCCTTTTCATTTGGCAAGAGTCGCGCAAAATTATTTATAAGTAATCTTCCGAAAGTGACATTTAATGATGTTGCCGGTTGTGAAGAAGCCAAGAAAGAATTAGAAGAAATAATAGATTTTTTAAAAGATCCAAAAAAATTTCAAAGATTAGGAGGTAGGATTCCAAAAGGAGTATTAGTAGTAGGTCCGCCCGGGACTGGAAAAACATTATTAGCGCGCGCTGTTGCAGGCGAAGCGGGCGTGCCATTTTTGAGTATATCCGGTTCAGATTTTGTTGAAATGTTTGTCGGCGTAGGCGCAAGCAGAGTGCGCGATTTATTTGAACAGGGAAAAAAACGCGCGCCCTGCATAATTTTTATTGACGAGATAGACGCAGTCGGCAGACAGCGTGGAGCTGGATTAGGCGGTGGGCACGATGAACGCGAGCAGACGCTGAATGCGTTGTTAGTGGAAATGGACGGATTTGAAACTAACGAAGGCGTGATATTGATAGCGGCGACAAACAGACCAGATGTATTAGATCCGGCATTATTAAGACCAGGCAGATTCGACAGAACAGTAGTTGTAGATAATCCGGATTTAAAAGGCAGAATAGGAATATTAAAAGTGCATTCAAAAAAAATACCATTAGATATAAATATTGACTTAGAAGTTATAGCGCGCGGGTGTCCAGGTTTTTCAGGTGCAGATTTGGAGAATTTAATGAATGAAGCAGCGTTATTAGCGGCGCGCAAAAATTTAGATTTAGTGACAATGCCTGAATTGGAAGAAGCGAAAGATAAAGTAATGATGGGCCCTGCTCGTAAAAGTTTAGTGATAAATGAAAAAGAAAAGAAGAATACCGCATATCATGAAGCCGGTCATGCGTTGGTAGCAGAGATGATACCGGGCACTGATCCGCTGCATAAGATAACTATAATACCTCGCGGTCGCGCATTAGGAGCGACTGTTCATTTACCGGAAGAAGAAAAATATAGTTATCCCAAAGAATATTGGCTGTCTAAAATAGCGATATTAATGGGCGGCCGCGCCGCAGAAAATATTGTATTTTCAGCGCCTACGACAGGCGCGTCTAATGATATAGAACGCGCTACGGAAATAGCGCGAAAGATGGTTTGCGAATGGGGAATGAGTGAAAAGATTGGTCCAGTGCAATTTGGTAAACGCGAAGAGCATCCATTTTTAGGCAGAGAATTGGCGTATCATAAAGATCATAGCGAACATACCGGGATAGAACTTGACGGAGAGATAAAAAGAATAGTTACAGAACAATATGAGTTAGCACATACAATTTTAACTAAAAATCGCGCGATATTAGATAAGATTGCAGAATTGTTATTGGAAAAAGAAACTATTGACGGTGAAGAAGTACGTGCTGTTATTCGCGGCGAAGATGTTAAAACAAAAGAAAAAGAAAATGGCGAGAATGTCGCGTTTTCTCCGCTTCCAGTTGCTGTTTCATCAATGAATAATATTATAACTTATAATGTGTTGGGAATGATGTTTGAAGTAAATAAAACAGAAATGACAGAAAGCGGACAAATAGCGATTGATAGAATTGCAAAACAGATTAAAGATATATTAACAAAAGAATCTGAAAAATATAGTTCTAAAACTCCGCGTATTGAAATTTTGGGATATACTGATAGTTTGGGGACAGCGGAAGAAAAAAATCGTATATCTTTACAGCGTGCGCAAAATGTAAAGAAGTATATAATTGAAAAATTCGAGATACCTGAAAATATGCTGTTTGCAATAGGTAAAGCGGACAGTGAAGCGATCGGCGATAATGCGCTGCCTGATGGCCGCGCTAAAAATCGTAGGGTAAAAATTTTATTTATTGAGCCGACAGCGATTGAACACTCTGCAAAAGTGATTGACGGATTAGTGTCAAAAATAAAGGAAAAACAAAATTAAATATATTTGATATTTGTTAGATATGGATACAGAGAAAATCAAGCAAGGTGTACGGTTAATATTAGAAGGTATTGGCGAAGATTTAGAGCGCGAGGGTTTAAAAGAAACGCCTGATAGAGTAGCGCGAATGTATTTAGATGTATTCAGCGGTTTGAAAAAAGAGCCGGAAAAAGTATTTAAAATATTTAAAGAAGAAAAACACGAAGAATTAGTAATGGTTAAAGATATCCCGTTTTTTTCATTTTGCGAACATCATTTATTGCCGTTTATAGGTAGTGCATCTGTTGCATATATTCCAGAAAATTCTATGATTACAGGCATAAGTAAATTAGCGCGGATAGTAGATATATATTCAAAGAGACCGCAATTGCAAGAGCGTCTGACTACGCAGATTGCTGATACATTGATGAAAGTATTAAAGCCAAAAGGTGTGCTTGTAATAATCGAAGCGGAACATTTATGTATGACTATTCGCGGAATAAAAAAGCCTGGTGCCGTAACTATTACATCCGCATTGCGCGGAATATTTAGAGCGGATTCGCGCACGCGCACAGAGGCATTAGAGTTATTAAGGAAAACGCTATGATCTGCAGATTAATAAAATTTGAAAAAGATGAAGACATTGTCAGATATTTATTTAATTTAGATGTGGATGCCGCAGGCATAAACATAATGAAAAATAAATTGAATTATTATAATATTGAGATAAACGAATTACGCGCGCCTGCGGCTATAATATTAAAGCAAGAAGCGCTGTCTTGCGGCGCGGAATTGGCGATACCAAAAGAATGTATAATTGAAGAAGATAAAACCAAAAAATTTACAACGCTATTAATGTGCAATCTCAAACAATTGAATATTTTAATAAAAAAAATTAAGAAGCAACAATTCGGACTGGATATAGTTGCGAATGAATTATTAGCATTAGTTGCACATATTGAAAAATATTGGATGTTCACAAATCATTCGTTTAATTTTTCACAAAATAATTTTGTATTGATGGGCATAATAAATATTACGCCAGACTCGTTTTATGATGGTGGAAAATATAATGAAACTCTAACAGATGCTTTGAATTATGCGGAAAAACTGATAAAAGACGGCGCTGATATTTTGGATATAGGCGGCGAATCAACGCGTCCTGGTGCAGAGCCAATAACAGAAGAAGAAGAAATAAATCGAGTAATACCTATCTTAAAGGAATTAAAAAAAAATTTCGCGAATATACCGATTTCTATTGACAGCACAAAGTATAATGTTATAAAACGCGCATTAGATAATGGCGCTGATATTGTGAATGATATTTCGGGGTTATCAAAAGATATTAATATTGCTGATTTAACTGCTGAATACAAAGCAGGGTTGTGTTTAATGCATAAACAGGGCGAACCGATGAATATGCAAGATAATCCTAATTATAAAAATTTAATAAAAGAGATAATGATATATCTTTTAGAAGCAATAGAAAAGGCAGTGTCAAAAGGCGTGAATAAAAATTCAATAGTTATTGATCCTGGTATTGGTTTTGGTAAGACAGTTGAACATAATCTTGAAATAATTAAACGGTTGAATGAGTTCTCATCGTTGAATAGACCTATTTTAATCGGTGTAAGTAATAAATCGTTTATTGGTAAAATATTAAATTTAGAAATTAGTGAAAGAGTGATAGGCACTGCTGCGGCAAATGTAAATGCGTATATTAACGGCGCGCGAATTTTTAGAGTTCATAATATAAAGGAAAACAAACAGGCATTGGAATTGACAAAAAAAATAATGAATGTAAAAATTTTAAATTAATGAGAGTTTATAAAAGATAAATGATAGTTCCTAATTTTAATGATATTATTGATATTTTGTTGATAGCGTATGTGCTTTATAAAGTATTTATATTTATACGCGGGACATATGCTGTTCAAGTGTTATTCGGGTTAGGAATAATACTGATATTTTCGCTTATTGCAGAAAAATTTAGATTGCGGACTATTGCGTGGCTATTGACAAATTTCGCATCTATTTGGGTATTGACATTCATAATTTTATTTCAAACAGAGATTAGAAAAGCGCTTGCGCGTATAGGAAATAATCGCATTTGGCAGCGGTTATTCAAACAGGAAATGACTGAAGATATAAAAAATGAGATATTAAAAGCAGTAGTGCGAATGTCTAAATTAAAAATTGGTGCATTGATAGTAATAGAAAATTCCATATCGCTTAAAGATTATGCTAAAACAGGAGTGGAACTTAATGCTAATGTTACAATAGAATTATTAACAACTTTATTTTTTAAAAATACTGCGTTGCACGACGGAGCAGTGATAATAAGCGGAAATAAAATTGTGGCGGCAAGTTGTATTTTACCACTCTCTGATAATCAAAGTTTGAAGAAAACATTCGGTACAAGACACCGCGCTGGCTTGGGAATTTCAGAAGAAACAGATGCATTTGTGATAATTGTATCAGAAGAAACAGGTAATATATCAGTTGCTGTAAAAGGAAAATTAGTAAGCGATATAGAAGAAGATTTTTTAAAAGAATTAATGGTAACGCATATGTAATAAGGTGATGTGATTTGAAAATAAAAATATTTGAAAATTGGCATTTAAAATTACTTGCTGTGATGATTGCATTTTTGCTGTGGTTTTATATTGCGAGCCAAAAATCAGTGGAATTTACTGTGATTGCTCCGATTAAATATAAAAATCTGCCTGATAATTTATGTATAGTTAAAGATAAAGATGATTTGAAATTTGTAAAATTACTTTTATATGGTCCAAAAAATTATCAGTCATCGCAAAATTTTGTTAATACAGATGTGATGATTGATTTAGCAAATGCGACAGTCGGCAATAATACATTTAAGATATTTTCTAATTATATTTTAATACCAGAAGAATTTAAAATTGTTAATATTGACCCACCAGAAATAGAGATTACTATTGATAGAAAAGCAAATAAAAGAGTAAAAGTCATTCCAGAAATATTAGGAGATATACCTAAAAATTTTAATTTTTCAGATATAATTATAACTCCTGAATTTGCTGATATTATCGGCCCTGAAAAGATATTAAGAAAAATCAAGGAGTTGAAAACAGAGACTGTTAATATTAAAGATTTATTGAATAGCGGACGAATAGAAATAAAATTAGAAAAAATTGATCCATCTATAAAAATAATTGAATCGATAGATTACGTAATTGTTGAATTAAAAAATGCCGAACAATTAAAAAATAAACTATCCCTCCCGGCATCAGAATCTATAAAGGATAAAAATGAATAATTAATAAAAAAAATATATCGGTAAAAAAAATCACAAATAATAATTTTGTTTTGACAAAATTGAAATAATAATCTATTATTAAAAAAATGAAAAAAAATAAAAATGAAAAAAAAAATATATATATTTTTAATTTTTATTTTTGGAATAATTCATATTCCATTATATTCATCTAACATTTATACTTATGAAGTAGGCTCATTTTATACTTCAACTGATTCTGTTAGTTTGGGAAATTATGTAATAGACAATTATACTTTGGGTGAACTTTTTGGAAGTTCACTACAAAGCGCTAACTATAAATTGAATAGCGGATATTTGAATTATTTAGACGCGAATTATTTACCCGCCTATTTAAAAATTTATAATGACAATAAGTTTGTTTTTTCGCGCAATAGTTTTTCTAATGACACCGCATTATTATTAGTTTCTGATTTTGACAGTGAACCTGTGCGTTATATAAAATTAGATGTAGAAGTTGTAGATAAGCCAATTGGCGCAACAGATGATACATTTGTTATTATAGAGACAGATAAAAATGGTTTAGCGAGTTTGAATTATCGCGCTGGTGTGCTCAGCGGTTCATATATTTTAAAAGTGAGTTATTTTGATGTAGGCAGCGAATATTTGTGTTATTCCACAAACGAGACAGTCATTCCAGCGAAGCAGTGGAGAATGATAGGACTAAATAAAATATCTATGAATAATACAAATGTTGATTTTGTTTTTAATAATGTTAAGCCGGAATATATTTACAGATGGAATCCGCTGTTAGATAATGATCCTATAAATCAGAGATATGAAGCAGTATCAGAAATATTGAGCGGTCAGGGATATTTTACAATTTTTCCGGAGGAAACCGTTTTAACATTAAGTGGTTCATTTTTTAATGATACATATATTCAACAATTGCATCCTGGTTGGAATCAAGTAGCGTCGCCGTATTATTATCTTGTTGATTGGAAAAATATGAAAATACAGACTACGGATAATAAAATATTGAGCGTAGCAGCCGCTGAAACAGAAGGGCTGATAATAAATAAAATTTTTTGGTTTAAAGATAATGTTTATTATTGGGGACCAAATAACGAAATTCCAAATCCGAAATTATATGTATGGACTGGTTTTTGGGTTTATGCTAGGCAGTCTTGCAGATTATTATTTGTTCCGGGATTTTCTTATACTATTAATGACAAAATAAATTTAGCGCCGCGCAGAATAAAAGGCACAGTTAATGATTGGCAGATGCTTGTATCTATCAAAGGTAATGAAATCAGCGATTTATTTAATTACATCGGAGTAAATGCGAATATCGATAAATTGAAGAAAGCGCCGAAATTCAGCAATTTACTTTATGCTGGATTAATGAATAACAATGAAGTATTGTGTCAGGATTTTCGCCCACCAATACAAACAGCAGAAGAATGGCACTTGACAATATCGAATGGAAATAACACTAATATTACCATAGAATTTCCGAATATTGAAAATGTGCCTGATGAATATGATATTTATTTGGTTAATCGAGCAGATAATAGTATTTATAATTTGCGCGAGAATAACGCGGTTAATATAACTCAACCAAAAAATAGAGATAGAAAGTATAGTATAATTGTAGGATATCCTGAATATGTTAAAGCATTATTAAGAGCGCCGTTAAGTAAAGATGTGAGTTTTGCTTATCCGAATCCCGGTCCGGATGTTAATGACAAAGTAAAATTTAGATGTAATAATATTGATGCTAATGGCAGATTAAAAATAAAAATATTTGATATGGCGGGCAGAAAAGTATGTGAAAGAAATGTTGTTTTAAATAATTATCCTATTGGCGATTATGAATGGGACTGTCGCAATGATGCTGGTAAGTCAGTAGGCAGCGGAGTTTATATTTATATTATTGAATATATATCGCCAATTGGGGAGTCTTATAAATTAATAGATAAATTAGGGATAATAAAATGAAAAAAAAATTAATATTATTTTTTATTTTTTTAATGATCAGCAGTTACTATGTCTCTGCTAAAAACTATGGCGGCACTTATGGCGCTGTATTTGAAAATATCGGAAGTGCCGGATATTTTTCATCAGGTAAAATTTGTGGTGGCTGTAAAGTAGATTATATTTATCATAATCCAGCCGGATTAGCACAAAATACAAGAATAAATATCGGTTCAACTTACGCCAAACTTTTTAATGAAATCGATGGAATAAAAGAGCACGATATTTTCATTATATTTCCATATAAAAAGATAGTGTCTGGAATTTTATATTATAATTTTAATGTTGACGATATTCGCGGTTATAATGATAATGCGCAATTTACTGGAAATTACAGCGCAAAATCTCAGGCGCTGCTCGCAAATGTCGGATACAATATTAATGATAAATTAGATTTAGGGCTGCGAGTTTCGTATTATCAACAGAAAATAAGAGAATATAAATTAGATAATTATACTTTATCATTAGGTGCAAAATACGAATTTAATAAATTGATTATAGATTGCTTTGCAGAAAATTTATTTTCAACTAAAAGCAGTGGTAGAAAAACAAAAGAAAAATTGCCTGTAAAAATTGATATATCTACAAATTATTATGTGCTTGACGATTTAATAATAGGCGTTGCCTTGGAATGCGAAGAAAATTACGGACAGGATTATCGGGCTGGTTTGAAATATGCAGTATTTCGTGATATTTATTTGAATGCCGGATATATTAATTCATCAAAAATTCCGACTGTCGGATTCAGCGCTAAAATAATGAATATTAAATTTCAATATGGTTTGTCTAAACATAAAGATTTAGATTTAACGCATAAATTTAGTTTGGGCTATGAATTTTAAAATGAAATGAAAAAGATATTATTATTATTTTTTTTATTTTTTATATTAGCGTCGAATTTAAGCGCTGATGATTTGATTAACTATATAAAAACATTAAATAAAAATTCAAAACAATATCAATATTCTAAAAATTCAGTTGAATTATTAAAAAATTATACTATTGCAGATTTTAATATATTTTTGAAAAAAATATTAGAGGCAATTATAAGAAATAATAGAATAGTAAATGATTTTTTTATTGTTATTCCTGTAAATAGAGAACTTATCACTCAAAAATATAATTTGCAGGATGCCAATAAAAAAAAATATAATTTATATGTTGATGTTTGGGAAAGAATAATAGATTCTGAAATTGAATATATGATATTGAAAGTTGAATTGCTGGATGCAGCAAAAGATAAGAAGAATTCGTCTCTAAAAAACGGAATATATCAATTAAAAATAGACGATAATTTTTCAATATTTAATTTTTTTGAGACAGAAGAATATTTATATTTTATCGGCGCGCTAGAATTAAAAAAAAGCAATAAAAAAAAATATGCAGGCGCGGAAATATTAAATTTTGATAATAAGATTATAAACAAAACAGATAATTTTTTAGAATTAGAATTTCTTGCTGATTTGAAATCCGAAAATATTAAAAATGTGAATTTAATTATTTATGATGAAAATATAAAAATTTTTGCCGTAGCGCCGATGATACAAAAAGAAATATCAGCTAATTTGAATAAAGAAAAGATTTTTAAATTTCAGAGCGTTTATAAATTACCAAGGCATCAAAAATTTTATTATAGATTAGAAATTATTTTTTAAGTTTAAGGGGGAAGTTTTATGAAAAAGTTTTTTGCAGTGATGACAAGTATTTTATTATTAAATTCTGCATTGTATGCTTCGCTTACAGCGAAGATTGTAGATGTCAAAGGCGGCGTTCAATTCAAATCGCCTGCCGCTGAAACTTGGGTTAATGCTAAACCCGGTGATTTGGTAAAAGAAGCAGATTCAATTAGAACTGCAAAAGAATCGTCAGCGCGTATAAAATTAGAAGACGGCACGCTGCTGATGGTAGAAAGCAATACATTATTGACATTAGAAGCATTAAAGCAACAAGAAGTAGAAGTAAAAAAAATGTTTGGAAAATCTGAAAAAGTTACAGGCACAAGCGCAAAAATAAATTTAGCGAGCGGCAATATATTTTCAAAAGTAAATAAATTAAGTCGCGGCTCGGAATTTGAAGTAAAAACAGCTTCTTCTGTGTGTGGTGTGCGCGGGACATCATTTAATGTAGAGCAAATAAAAGATGAATCTAATTTATCAGTTTTGGAAGGCAATGTCGAAATGTATAATCCTGCTTTTCCTAATAAAAAAGTATCAGTTAAAAAAGGCGAAAAAACTTCGTTAACAAAAAATTCCGCACCTGAAAAACCGAAAAAGATGAGCGATGAAGAATTAGTAAAATTAAATAGTAAAGAAAAAGAAATTTCCAAACCGATAATAATAGAATTAACTCCAACATTATTAGGCGAAAATATTGTTGATAACGGGAATATTAAAGAAATTACTTTGAAAGTAAAAAATATAGATCTGGCGCAGAGTGAAGTTATTATTATTGTTTTATCTAATGGCAATCCTGTTGGCGAATATAAGATGAATTTTTCAAGCGGCGGTAAAGAAATAGAAGCGGAAAAAGTTTATATCTATTCGTTTGATACAAAAGGCGAGAAGGGATTTAGTTTTAAATATAAAATTGTGAACAAGTAAAAATAGATTGATGAAGAAAATTTTTTATCTTTTTTGTTACTGTTTATTTTTTATTTTGTTTATTGGCGGACTTAATGCAGCGATAATATATTATCCGATATTAAATGATAAGCCGATTTTATTACCGATTTTTCTAAAAGAACAATTAAAAGACCAGCAAAATAAGATGCAGCAGGAAATTGAAAAAACTGCTGCATCCGCTGCAGAACAGGATAGCAGAAAAGAAGAAAAAGTAGAACAGCCGCAGTTAAAAGTATCACTTGAAGAAATAAAAGATTCAGTTGTAGAAGTAATTACAAAGAGAAAAAAAGGGGAATTTGTATTTACAGGCGACGCGATAGTTAGTTCGCCTGAACCGCAAGTCGAATATGAATTTTCCGAAGAAATAGAGCAATTGTCAGAGAAACTAATAAAGACAGAAGCAGCGGTCCAAAAAGAGTCGGAAAAGAAAGTAGAGACAATTGAGCAGCCTGAGAAAAGCGAAGGGATTACAGCGCCGATTGTTCAACCGCAAGTAGGCGAAGAACAGCAGCTGGAAAAAACTGTAACGATTACTCAAGAAAAAATCGAACAGCCCACACAACAGCAAGAAGTAAAAAAAGAAGAAGTAATCACAACTGTAAAAAAAGGGGAATTTATATTTCAATTAACAATAACGCCATTAGTAGATATCGCAGTCGTCCAGCCAGAAGAAGAAAAAATCGAATTTTCTGAAGATATAGAACAAATATCGCAACAGATAGTAATTTCTTATATTAGACGGCAGAGCCCGAATCAAAATAGTATAGTTAGAATTTTGAATCCTGAATTTGCTTGGGATAATTATCAATCAGCGGAAAAATATCAATTATATATTTCGCGTATTCCATTTTCTCCGAATAATTTGATTTTATCAAAAGAACTTAAAGCGACAAATTATGTTTTTTCGGCAAGCGATGCGATAGAAGAATTGAAGGATAAAACTAATTATGCGTGGTTAGTGGTGGCTTTGGATAAAAATGAAAATATTATATCAAAAACAGATGTTGATGCCATTTCATATTTTTCTATTGAACTGCCTGTTGTTATTAAAAAAGATGAAGTGCGCGAAGATACACAACTGGAAATTGTAGAAATTGAACAACAGCCGAACATTGTTGAAATAATGATAAATAATAAACCAATTGATAGTTATCAAAAAGGCGAATATTTATGTAGAGATAATTTGCTTGACGATAGATTTCTAATTTCATTTTCAGCGAATAATCTATCAAATGTGAAAATATTAAGTATTACGATTGATGGCAATAATTATCAAAATATCACATTTGAAAAAAAGACCGCACAGCAAAAATTGGAGTATTCTTATAGACCTACTGGTGATGCAGTTTTAAAATTTGCTATAAAAATCCAAATGGACGATGATAAATGGCTTACCGAAGATTATTTTAATGAACTTTATATTAATTACACTCATAAAACAAATAATCAATTGATTAATATGCTTTTAGATAATTTCTGTCAAGCAATTTTGAATGGCGATAATGCTTTGTTTATGTCTTGTATTTCCGAAAATTTTTCAGGGAATTTTAGAGGATATCGTGATTATAATGAAATTAATGATACAATAAAAAGAGAATTTAGACGCAGTACAACTTCATTATGTTCTGCATCGAATAGAACTATTGTATTAAATAGTCCGACTCGCGGTGAAGTTACATTTCAATTTAGAAGAAATATGTAT
This sequence comes from bacterium, assembly GCA_029551925.1. Taxonomy (GTDB): domain Bacteria; phylum JAGOBX01; class JAGOBX01; order JAGOBX01; family JAGOBX01; genus JAKPEO01. Next base: position 35,005 of record JAKPEO010000068.1, on the reverse strand, counting down.
TTTACTGATATTGATATTCCGAAAGGCATATCTGTTTTGTCAAAATTTGATGTAATAAAAGAAAATGGCGTGTGGAAAATAATGACTGATAGAACAGGTCTAAATTTTAAAGCGTGGTTTCCTACGCTGCCGTCGCCGCCTGATTTATAATATTAAAATTTTATAAATTTAGTTCTGCAATGTTAAAAAAAATTAAATTATATTTTTTGTTGTGTTTATGCTTGTTGAGTTATAATACGATATTTGCTAAAAATGACGAAATTGTATCAAAGCCTATTAGTATCCAAATAGATTGGTTTGATTATAATGCTAATTTAAAAGCGCTGTTAGACGAATATAATATTGTAGAATTATTGAAGAATACTTTATCGCCAAAACTTAAAGAAAATCCTAAATTGAAAATCGATAATGTCGGCGATTATAAATTATCAGGTAAAATATTGGATTTTTCAATATCCGATTATACTCGCGATAAAAATAATAATGTAATTGAAAAACGGTATATTATGCTACTTAATATAGATATTTTAAAGAGTGACAGCGGAAGAAATATTTATACTCAACCGAATGTATTTATTGAAAATATATTTTCTACTGAACAGAATCCAGATGGTCGCGGAAAATCGGATAGAGAAACCATTCGCGATTTTATCGAAAAAATCACGCAAAAAATTAATGAAGAAATAAATCAAATTTTAGAAAAAAGAAGCGAATTATTTCAAGAAAAGAAAAAAATAGAATTAACAGAAGCGCAGCGAAAATTGCTTGAATCCTTAGGCGAACAAATTGCGCAGCCAACTGAAAAAAAACAGCCATCAACAAAAGTTCAAACCGAAATAAATATTAGAAACGAACATATAGCGATAACATCTGGCGATTTAGAAGCCGCGGGCGAAGACAAAAAGACGCAAAATAAATTTGAGACCGAAGAAAAAATTACTTTCAAATCTTTATTAAACAGCGGCGCATCATTAGATGGTAATCTTGTAATAAAAACTAAAAGTTATGAAGAAAACAAAAAAGTAGATTTAGATAAAATATTATTAAATTATCAAAATAAAAATTTAAAAATTTCTGCTGGCAATATTTTTTCACAGACGATTAAAACAATATTCAGCAATTCGCTTGAGGGCTTGATTGCGGATTATCAGACAACGGATAAAAAAAATGTTTATACGATTATCGCAGGCCGCGATCGCGAAGGCAAAGACAATCAATATTATGCTCGCAATAGTTTTGTATTGGGATATACTCGCAATTTTGAAAATAAACAAAAATTGCTTTTTTCTGCGGCATTGAGTCAAGATGACAAGAACAGCATCAGCGAGGATACTGCAATAATACCGGTTCGTAATTATCATACAGGCGTATACGGGTTATTCAAATTATTTGCTCCACTGTTATTGGAATTTGAATTTACTCATTCGTTTTATAAGCCCACAACTTTTGAAGATACTGATACAATCGAAGATAACGCCGCAATGTTAAAATTAAATTATAAACAAGATAAAGCGCAAGCGACATTTGAATTTAATCGAGTAGGCAGCGATTTTTATACACTGAATGGTATTGCTACGCCAGATAAGGAAAATATTAATTTTAATTATCGCAATGTCTATAAAATTTTTAATTATAATATTAATACTCGTTATCAGTTTGATGATTTGAAAAAACGCAATAATAAAAGAAATTATGTATTTGAACATAAAGCGGGCTGTAATTTTAAACCATTAGAAGAGTTTACTGAAGGCTTGCGATATATAGAGTTATTTTTAGAAGTTTTGAAAAGCGAAAAATATAATAAGATAAGCAATAGTTCAGTTGATAGAGATAATGATTTATCGACAATCAACGCGAAATATAGATTTTTTAATAAATTGTTTGACAACCAATATTTATTCAATATTTCATTTGAACACGAACGAGAAATAGATAATTTATTGAATGAAAAAATATATATGCGTATTCTGGAATTTGATAATAATTTCAAAACAAAAATTATTGAAAAGTTTACGATTGATTTACGATTAAAAACAAGATATAAGACATATATCGCAGATAAAGAAAAATATTTGAACGGCAGTATAGCATTTATTTATAATACTCCTACATTGAATTTTAATATCGGATATTATACAGATATAACCAACTCGAATCAGCCAAATCAAGATTCGCGTAAGCATAGATATATGTTTAATTGTGAATATTCTCAAAAATTAGAAAAATACAGCCGCGCGCTGACCCTTAATCTTGAATATAATGAAAATAAATTTGAAGATATTACTTTGAATTATAATAAATTGTCAATTAATACCGGCTTGAAAATAATTTTTTAGTTAATATATTATTGAAATTAAGCGCCGCCAATCTACGCGAATTTATAATAATAAAAAAATATATTTATGCATTTATATTTTTCAATTGACTATTCATAAAAAAAAAGTATTTTTAATATTTTAATAGATATAAAAAATAAAAAGGAGTTTTTTTTGATTGATGACAAAACAAGAATTTAAAAAATTATGCTCTGAAAAAATATTAATATTAGACGGCGCGACAGGCACAGAACTGCAGAAATACGGGCTTCCTAAAAATGTCTGTCCAGAAAAATGGGTTGCAGACAATCCGCAGTATATTAAAGAAATCCAAAAAAAATATATAGAAGCGGGCAGCGATATTATTTATGCTTGCACTTTCGGTTGTAATCGCATTAAATTGTCAGAATACAATTTAGAAAATGAAGTTATAGAATTAAATAAAAAATTAACTGCGATAAGTAAAGAGGCGGCTGGGGACAAAGCGCTGGTGGCTGGCGATATTTCGCCAACCGGTAAATTTGTCGAGCCGTTCGGTGAACTCAAATTTGATGAAGCGGTAGAAGTTTATAAAGAACAAATAACAGTATTAGTTGCCGCTGGCGTTGATTTATTAGTGATTGAGACAATGATGGATATTCAAGAAAGTCGCGCAGCGCTTATAGCGGCAAAAGAAGTTTGCGATTTGCCTGTGATGGTGACTCTTACTTTTTCAGAGGACGGCAGGACATTAATGGGCGCTGAACCATTGACAGCATTGATAACATTGCAGTCATTAGGCGCTGATGCGTTCGGCTGCAATTGTTCAACTGGTCCGGAGCCGATGATAAAAATAATAAAAAAATTAAAACCGTATTCTACAATACCATTAATAGCAAAGCCAAATGCGGGACTGCCGAAATTACATCAAGGTAAAACTTATTTTGATATGACGGCAGATGAATTTGAAAATTATCTAAATGATTTTTTTGAAAGCGGCGTGAATATAATCGGCGGATGCTGCGGCACAACCGCTGAATATATAAGTAAAATAAAAAAACATTCTAAAAATTTTAAACCGCTTGAACCTGCGCGCAATTCTATTAGCGCAGTGAGTTCTGCTGTGAAATATGTAATATTAAATCAAGGCGCGCCGATAAAAATTGTCGGCGAGCGTATTAATCCCACTGGCAAGAAGGATTTGCAGGAAGAATTAAAAAACGGAAGTTTTGCTATTATCAGAAAATTTGCGATTGAGCAAATTAATGCCGGAGCAGATATACTTGATGTGAATGTTGGAATGAGCGGCATAGACGAAAAATCTAAAATGCTGGAAGTTATAAGTTTTTTATCCAAAAATTTTCAAGCGCCGCTTTGTGTTGATTCGTCGAATATTGATGTGATTGAAAGCGCATTAAGATTATATCCCGGTCGAGCGTTATTAAATTCTATATCAGGCGAGAGCCATAAATGTGAAAAATTATTGGATTTAGCCGCCAAATACGGAGCAATGGTTATTCTTCTGCCGCTGACAGAAAAAGAATTGCCTGAAACAGCGGAGCGCCGTATAGAGATAATACAGCAAATTTATGAATTGGCGAAATTGCGCGGATTTACAAAAAATGATTTTATTGTTGACGGATTAGTAATGACAGTATCGTCAAATCAAAACGCCGCAATTGAAGCGCTTCAAACAATTAAATGGTGCAGCGAAAGTTTTAATACTCTAACAATTTTAGGGTTGTCTAACATTTCTTTTGGGCTGCCTGCGCGGACATATATAAATTCGGCGTTTTTAGCGATGGCTGCAAACAGCGGATTGTCGCTGACAATAGCGAATCCGAGCGATGAAATTTTTATGAATATAAAATACGGCGCAGATGTATTGACCGGCAGAGATAAAAATAGTAAAATTTATATTAGTAAATTTTCACAAAATTCAAAAGATCAGAGCGCAAGCGCTCAGTCAAAAAAAACAGCGTCAGCTAATCAAAAGCAGGAATTGTATTCGGCGATATTAGAAGGAAACAGCGATAATATTGCAGAATTAATAAAAAAGAATTTAGACAGCGGGCTGGCGGCAAATGAAATTGTAAATTCTATATTAATTCCAGCGATTACAGAAGTTGGCAATTTATATGAAAAAAAAGAGTATTTTTTGCCGCAGTTAATATCAAGCGCAGAAGCGATGAAAGAGGCGTTTATCGTATTAGAGCCGTATTTGTCGCGCAGCGAAACAGAATTAGAAAAACAAATAATAGTAATAATGGCTACTGTTGAAGGAGACATACACGATATAGGAAAAAATATAGTTTGTGTAATGCTGAAAAATTACGGATATAAAGTTGTTGATTTAGGTAAAAATGTGGCGGCTATTGATATAATTAATTCAGCAAAAAAATATAACGCTGATTTTATTGGATTATCAGCGTTGATGACTACGACAATGACACAGATGAAAAATGTCGTAGATTTAGCAAAACAAAATGATATTAATGCTAAAATTATTATTGGCGGCGCTGTGATTACGCAAGAATACTGCGATGAAATCGGCGCTGATGGTTATGCACAAGATGCGCTTGCCGCTGTTAAATTACTTGATAGATTATTGACTGAAGAAAATGAAAACAGATAAATTTGAATTTAGTTGTCAAACTTGCGGAAATTGCTGCGCAGGCGATAGCGGTTATGTCTGGCTGTCGGAAGAAGAACAGTTGAAAATATCAAAATTTTTAGATTTGCCATTAAATGAATTTTTGAAAAAATACACAAAAAAAATAAATGGCAGAATAACACTAAAAGAATTGCGAAAATCTGAAAATGATTATTGGTGTATTTTTCTTGACAAGCGCCGAAAATGCAAGATTTACGAATGCAGACCTTTGCAGTGCCGCAATTATCCATATTGGCAAAATTTATTGAATGATGACGAATTATTAAAAATTCATTCTACAATCTGCAAAGGAATGATATTGAATGACAAAAATATTTTTTAGATTATTGCTTTTATTTTTTATAATTAATTTTTTTAAAATAGAGATTGCGGCAATGGCTCAAAAAAATAAAAAAAATGATTTGCCGATAAATATAAAAAAAATGATAGATAATGGCGGAGTATTAATTTCAGATAAATACGATAATATAATTTATTCTTATAATGCTGATACCAAATTTATACCAGCATCTATTATAAAAATATTAACTTCATATTTCGCATTAAAAATTTTAGGTGTTGATTTTTGTTTTTATACTGATATTTATTTTGATGAAAAGACAACTGATTTATTTGTTAGGGGCTACGGCGATCCATTTTTTGTATCAGAGCGAATGGCGGAATTAGCAAATGAAATATCGAAAAAATATAAAAAAATTAATAATATTTATGTAGATGACAGTTTTTTTGACGATGCGATTAATATTCCCGGAGTATCCGCTACTTTAAATCCGTATGACACACAGAACGGAGCGTTAACAGTAAATTTTAATACGGTAGCGGTAAAATATGAAAACGGTGAGTATTTCAGTAATGAACAGCAGACACCAATGACAGAATTTATAAAGAAATATCTAAATTCAATAAATTTTAAAGGAAACGAGAGAATAAACATCGGAAAAAATCGCGATTATCCTGAATTATATTTTGGCGAGTTATTAAAAGAGTTTTTAAAACAAAATAATATTGAAATTAATGGAACAGTATCAAAAAAAAACATACCGGGCAATTTGAAAAATTATTTTAGATTTTATTCAAGTGAAACGCTTGAAAGTTTGATACAAAAACTAAATAAATATTCGAATAATTTTATGATTAATCAGATATTTTTGTATATTGGTGCCTTAAAAACGCAAGCACCGGCAAATTTATCGAAGAGCGTAATCGTATTTAAAGAAATATTTAAAAACGATAGAATATTAAATGATATAGAGATAGAAGAAGCATCCGGTTTATCAAGACAAAATAAAATTAGCTGCGCACAATCTAATTATGTTTTGAAATTATTTGAACAGTATAAAAAACTATTACCTGAACGTGTTGGCGGATTATTTAAGACAGGCACATTAAACGGAGTGTATTCTATTTCCGGCTATTATAATTCCAAAAAATACGGAGATGTATATATAACGATAATTTTAAATCAGCAGCGCAATACCAGACAAAAAATATTAGACGAACTTTTAAAATTAATAGATTAAAAAATCATCGGAAATAATTGTTATTTTAATATTGAAATTAATTTTATTTAATATAATATGATGATAATAATTTTTTTTATAACGGGAGATATTTTATGAAAAAAATATTTTTTTTAGCGGCAGTAGTTATGGCGTTATTTGTATTTTTTGCGTGTAGCGCGAATAATCTCAAAGATATTACTGAATCGTATTCTGATATTTTTCGGGCAATCGCAAGTAATGACGAACAAACGGCGCTTTCTTTAATTAATGCAATGGCGTCAGTAACAGAAAATGTCCAAAACACAGTAAAATCTGAAATTGCTGAAATAATCCAAAAGAGTATAGAAAACGGATATTTATCAGTTCTTCAAAAATTAGCTGAAAAAGGCTTAAATTTTAATATATCTTTGATTGATGATTGGAAAAGCACGCCGTTAATACTTGCTTGCAAATTAGAAAAAAACGATATTATAGATTTTTTGCTTGCGCAGAAAGTAGATTTGAATAAATTTGACGAACAAGGAAAAAATCCGCTGCTTTATGTTTGCGAAAAAGGCAATTTTGAAATAGCGAAAAAATTGATAGAAGCTGGCGCTGATGTTAATGTTGTTGAAACCGTCTCAAATCAAACGCCATTAGTTTTTGCTATTCTTCACAAAAATGTTGAAATGGTCAAATATCTGCTTTCAAAAGGCGCAAATAAAAATATACTCGTTGGTCAAGATAAAAATACTGAACTTGAAAAAGTAGCAAAACTTCAGTCAACAGAAGAAATATATAAATTAATTAAAAAGTAAAAAAATCTGACGGCTGCTATTTTAGAATTTTAGAAATTTCTAAAATTCTAAAATAGCAGCCGCAGCGGTTTTAATGTGAATGCAAGATAATAATTCAGTTTTTTTTAGTATTATTATCGCTACAAAAAATCGGCAGTATTCTATAAATAACACTTTGAAATCTTTAAAAGATCAGACTTTCAAAAACTTTGAAGTTATTGTAGTCAATGATTATTCTGATTACGAATATAAACTCGATGAAAAAATAATATCAGAGTTAAATTTTAAGTTTTTAGATAATAAATATTCAGCTGGTCGTTCTGCTGCGCGGAATTATGCTCTGAATTTTGTCGAACAATCCTCACAATATTATATTTTTTTAGATGATGATGATTATTTAGATAAAACTTATTTGATGAATGTTTATAATAAAATTATTGAGACCAGCGATTGTAATATAGATATTTTTTATTCTAATTATCAAAAAATTTATTTAGATTTTTACGAAGATAATTACCGTGAATATAAACGAGAATATATAACGACGTCGGAATTTGATATTGAATTATTAACAAAATCAAATTTTATACCAATAATAACAGCGGTATTTAATCGCAGATGTTTTGATAAGATTCGTTTTTCAGAAACATTCGATTGTTTGGAAGATTGGGATTTATTTTTACAAGCTGCGTATCAAAATAATTTTATTTTTAAAAAAATAGATATTTGTGGGTGTAGATATTGCCTGCGTAATGATCGCACTAACTCCACTTTTGCAGAATTTGACAAATTTTATGAAGCGCGCAAAAAAATTTTGATTAAATATCAATCTTTTTTTGATAAATTTCAAGAAATCAAAAAATTGCATTTACAATATCTCGCGACATTTGAAAATCAATATTCAGAATGGGTGAAAGTTATAGAACTCAACGGCTGTAAAAATTTAGTTATTAAAGATTCTAATGGACGCGAATTTCTGCTGCACAGCAAATATAATCCGATATTAGAAAGTCAGCGGCAAATCGCTAAATTTGCAACTGATGATAATACGCTAATAATATTAATCGGCGCCGGGCTTGGCTATAAAGTTCAAAGTTTGATAGAAACAAAAGATTTTTATAAAATAATTGTAATAGAGCCGGATAAATATATTTTTAATGCGGCGCAAGCAATTGTTTATAAAAAAATAACCAATACAGATATATTATATTTTGTTGATCTTAATTTAGTTGATTTGATTTTTGAGTTAAACGCTGTATTTTTAACTTTACCAATATCTGTTAAAAAAATCAAATATTCTATTTTTGAGCCATTAAAAAAAAATTATGAAAATTATTTATTGAAGTTAGAAAAATATTTAATATCTAAATTTAATGCTGAAAAATTATGAAAATAAAAACATCTATAATTATACCGAATTGGAATACGCGCGAACTTTTAGAAAATTGTATTAATTCAATTATTAAACATACAAAATATTATGAAATAATAATTATTGATAATGGCTCTACTGATAGTTCAGTAGAATATTTGCAGTCATTAAATATTGCAAATTTAAAAGTAATATTTAATAAAACAAATTTAGGATTTTCAAAAGCGAATAATCAAGGCGCTGAATTAGCAGTTGGAAAATATCTATGTTTTATGAATAGCGATATAATAGTAGGAGCAAATTGGCTTGATGAAATGTATAAAACATTTGCGAATATTAGCAATTGCGGCGCAGTCGGACCGCTCGCTAATCCAGATGGCTTTTGCGTTATTCAAAACAAAAAAATCAAATATCCGCAGCATAAAAATCAGTTTGATACCGATGTTTGCGCAAATCATCTAATTGGTTTTTGTATTTTGCTACCGAAACAATTATTTGAAGAAATAAACGGTTGGGCTGAAGATTTTGCATTAGGTAATTTTGAAGACACATTTTTATCAGTAAAAATACGATATTTAGCAAATAAAAAATTAGCGATTTCCGTAAAAGCAGATGTATTGCATTTACAACCGAGCGCGACATTCATAAAAAATAATGTAAATTATCAAGATACATATAATAAAAATAAAGAAATATTTCTTCGTAAAATTCAGGAATTAAACATAAATTTAACAGAAGCAGATAAAAAAAGTTTCGGATTATATTAATTAAACACGAAAATTTTGTTTTGTTAAAAATATTTGGACTTTTTTGCGGTGCATTTTCTAAAAGAAAAAAATAAAAAAAATTGATTTTTCTTGTATTTTAATGTAAAATTTTAATTTATATGGAAGCGTTTTGGAGTTTTATTGATAAATTAGATTATGCTTATTGGCTGATATTGATTATAGTATTATTCGGCGCATTAGTGATGCTTTATATTTTTTATATGATCCGCTCGAAAAAGGAATTAGAATATTTGCAGTATGAAATAAATGAAACTAAACGAGAGCAGGAGTTATACAAGAAAATGCGCGAAGATATGCGGAGATTTTAGACAAAAAATGAAAATTATAAATTATGATTTATTTGTAAAAAAAATTTGCGAATTATGTATAAAAACTAATTATTCAGTTGACGAGCAGCTTACCAAACAAATAAAAAAAGAATTGGAATCTTCTAAAAAACTCAGTAAATTAAGCAAAATCGCGTTAGAATTATTTTTAGAAAATGCCAAGATCGCAGAAGAACAGGAATTGCCAGTATGTCAAGATACTGGTATTGCAGTTTTTTTTGTAGAATTAGGTAATAATGTCAAATTGTCAAAGAAGACAATAAACGCTGCTCTGCAAGAAGCGGCAAGTCAGGCATATATAAAAGGGAATTTGCGAAAATCGATAATTCAGAATCCTTTGACGCGTAAGCCAATTTCAATTGATAATTCGCCTGCTGTTATTCATTATGATATTGTTGCTGGTTCAAATATAAGAGTATGGTTTATGCCTAAAGGCGGCGGTAGTGAAAATGTATCTACTATAAAGTTTTTTAATCCGTCAAATTCTGAAAAAGATATAATAAATTTTGTAATTGAACATTTAAAAAACGTAGGAGCAAAGGCTTGTCCGCCATATAAATTAGGGATATGTCTTGGCGGAACATTTGAATATTGCGCATTGATGTCTAAAAAAGTTTTAATTGATGAATTTGCTGATACTAATCGTCAAGCGTTGCAATTGTCGCGAAAAATCAAGAAAGCGATAAATGATTTACGTATAGGTCCACAGGGTTTCGGCGAGTTTCCGTCAGTTATGAAAGTGAATATTAAATTATTACCTGCGCATATAGCAATGCTGCCTGTAGCCATATCAATATCTTGTAATGCTGTTAGAATTGGAAAAATTGAGTTTTAGAATAATTTGTTATGGAACTCACTCCGCAGTTAATACGCGAAAACGAAAAAAAATTTTGGCAATATAATAATTTTAAATTAGAGATAAGCAATCAAATATTCGCAGAACGTCAGCGAATAATATTGCAATTAATACCATTTTTTCTTAATACTAATATTAAGGGTTTGCCGGGTTATATAGATACGAAAAATCCTGTTTGCGGAATAGCGAATTATACTTTTGACGAAAATATTTTAAAAATTATTTATAATAGATTTGGTTTTTCAAATTTAAAAGTTCCAGAAATAAAACATACAGCGGTAGAATCATTGTCATTAATGGGCAGTATCGGAACTATTGCACAAAATGCTAAATCTGATTTTGATTTTTGGCTGTGTTATTTTTCAGATAATTTAGATACAGATGATTTGAATTTATTATTAGAAAAAATTAGATTAATAGAGCAATGGTGCGCACAAAACAAAGTAGAAGTGCATTTTTTTCCGATGGATATAAAGAAAATTTATAATAATGATTTCGGTAGTGCTGGCGGCGAATCTTGCGGATCAGCGCAGGCGCTGCTATTGAAAGATGAATATTTCCGCAGTTTGATTATGATAGCTGGTAAAGTGCCATTGTGGTGGGTATTTCCAAATCAAGAAAACGAAAAACTTAATATTACGCTTTGGGAAAAATTAAAAAAAAAAGATCCGGGATTAGAAAAATTATTTATTAATATTGGCAATATTCATCAAGTTGACGAAAAAGAATTTTTTGGCGCGGCGCTGTGGCAATTAGTGAAATCATTGGATTCTCCATATAAATCATTTATGAAAATGTCGTTGCTTGAAAAATATATCAATGCTGGTCAAGAAAAAGTACTGTTATCTGAAAAATTACGGCAGACAGTTTGGGCATCGGAAATATCAGTCAAAAAGAACGATCACTATGTTTTGATGTTTGACACTATTTCAGAATATTTTATGAATAAGAATATAGAGAATGTTTTAGAAATTTTAAGAAAATGTTTTTATTTAAAAGTTCAGCCGGAATTAAGCGTTTGCGCATCAGATAAAAAAAATATAAAAATTAATGTAATGTCTGATTATTGTCAGAACTGGCGCTGGGATAAAAATAAAATTTTATATTTAGACCAGTTCCATAAATGGACAATGAACGAACTGATGCAGTTTGACGGCGAATTAAAAAAATATATGTTGAATAATTATTTGAAATTATCAGAGGCGTTGAAGACTCGTAATGTATCAGCAATTATTTCAGAAGAAGACACGACGATAATAGGAAGAAAACTGATTTCATATTATGTCAAAAAACCGAGTAAAGTTGAATATTTTTATTTTAGTTTGCAAGATAATTTTTTTGAAGAGTGTATTAATTTGCTGGATTTGAAAGATAGATGGACTGTTACGCGTGTGAAATATGTCGCTAATCAAAAAGATAAATTTACAGAAGGCGCGATATATAGTTCTTATTATTTGACAGATGTATGTATTTGGCTTGCGTATAATAATATTTATAATGAATGGCAGACAGATTTACGAATGCTGACCGAACGAAAAATAGAATTCAGCGATGCCCGCGAATTTATTATAACTATTCAAAAGTTATTAAAAAAAAATAGCGATATATTGAAGAATCCGAAATTATTTCTTAATGAAAGTTTTATATTTAAAAGCGTTGTAACAGTGAATTTTGAGCAGGATGACGCGATTGAAAAAACAGATATTACATTTATGTATAAAACCAGTTATTCTGAATTGTATATAGAACATTATAATTCTTATCGTAATTTATATAGAAAAATTGTAGATCTATTAAACGGTTATATAAAAATTCATTATTTAGTAGCATTTGACGATTTTATATCTGTTTATATTCCGCGCGGCAAGATGAATTGCTGCTTAATAATAAAAAGATTATTAGAACAATTATATAATTTTTATTTTAAAAAGAAATGGATTGGTTCAGAACGTAAGATATTCATTACATTTTGCGAAGGCGAATATTTAATGTATTCAAATCATAATGTCGAATTTGAATTAATCAATAAAAACAGCATCGCCGAATTATTTGATAATTTAATTGTTTACAAAAAACAAATGATTTATTTTGAATACGACAAAAATATATTAAATGCAAATTTATATTCTACGATTTTTTCAAAAGTAGAATTAGAACGCAATCAGTTGTTGGTTTTGGATTCAGGCAGATATTATTTATGGCTGTTTTTTGATAAATTTAATTTGCCGACGGTCGGCGCTGTATCATATTCTAAATTGCCGCAATTTTTGTTCACTGTTAAAGAATTTGTAAAAGTTAATTGCAGCGAAGATATGAAAATATACATATTAAAAAAATCAAATGATAAATATTTATTGTCAGATTACAATGATAATAAGAAATACGATGATGTTTTTAATTTAAAAGTAGAATTCAACTATGATATAGACGATGATATGAATAATATTGAGAAATATAAGATAATCGCAGGCGATAAAAAATTTGATTTATCTGATAAAATACAAATAGTAGAATTATTGAAATTTTTATTTGTTAATGTTCAAGATAAATATTTTAATATTGAAAGTGTGAATATAATAAGCGAAGAAAAAGAAAAATATCAGCCGGCAGTTTATATGCGGATAAGACATAAAATAGAAAAAATGATTTTTATGAATTATAAATTGCTGATGCAGTTGAGAAAAACAGAATAAGATAGATAATATTTTTATTGAAAAAAATGGAAAAAAATATAATATGAATTAAAAAAATATAAAAAGGGGGCAAGATATATAATGAAAGGAAATGCAGTTTATGCTCAATCTGGCGGTGTGACAAGCGTAATAAACGCTTCGGCATACGGAGTAATTAAAGAAGCGCAGCGTTGCGATTACATTGAAAAAATTTATGGAGGTTTTAATGGTATTAACGGAGTATTGTATGAACAATTAATTGACATACAGATGGAGGCGCCTGAAAATATTGAGGGCTTGCGTTATACTCCGGCTGGCGCTTTTGGCTCGTGCCGCAGAAAACTATCGTCATTAGAAAAAAACAGAAAAGAATTTGAACGAATTGTTGAAGTTTTTAAAGCGCATAATATCCGCTATTTTTTTTATAATGGCGGCAATGATTCAATGGATACAGCATATAAAGTAAGTAAAATCGCAGAAGAAATCGGATATGATTTAGTATGCGTAGGAATACCGAAAACAGTAGATAATGATTTGCCGATAACAGATAATTGTCCGGGGTTCGGGTCAGTGGCAAAATACAATGCCATTTCTATTATGGAAGGCGCCTACGATGTAGCGTCAATGCACCGCGATTCTACAAAGGTTTTTGTATTAGAGACAATGGGCAGGCACGCAGGGTGGATTGCTGCTGCTACTGGATTAGCGCATCGTTCGCCGAAAGATGGACCGCATATTATTTTATTGCCTGAACGACTATTTGACCAAGATAAATTTTTAGCGAAAATTGAGCGTACAATTTCAAAAATAGGATATTGCGTTATTGCCGTATCAGAAGGCATAAAAAATAAAGAAGGTAAATTTTTAGCTGAGAGCGGATTAGTGGATAGTTTTGGGCATGCGCAATTAGGCGGCGTTGGAACAATAATAAGCGATTTAATAAAAAATCAACTAAAATTAAAAGTGCATACAGCAATATTAGATTATTGTCAGCGTTCAGGCAGGCATATAGCGTCGCAGCGCGATGTAATGCAGGCGATTGCTTGCGGCCGTAAGGCGGTTGAGATTGCGGGCAAGGGCTTAAATGGCAAGATGGTGACTATAATTCGCGAAAGCAATGACCCGTATCAGTGGACTACGGGTTATACTGATATAGAAAAAATTGCTAATGTCGAAAAATTAGTGCCGGATGAATATATAAGTGATGACGGAATGCATATAACAGAAGATTTTAAAATTTATTGCGAGCCGCTAATTACAGGCGAAGATTATCCGCCGTATCTCAACGGACTGCCGAATTATATAAAATTAGAACGTCATTTAGTAAAAAAAATATTGCCTGAATATAAGTGATATTTTCAATGTTAATATAAACACTTGCAAAATTTGATAAAAAAATAAAATATCGAATTTTGTAAGTGTTTTATTTTTTTATTTTCTTAAAATGTTGAAATGTAAAATTGAAGATATAACAGATAAATTTTTGATATTAAAGCCGCTGGCTGAAGATGAGATAGTCAAATGCAAATCCTGTAAAGGGTGTGGAATATTCAAAAAAAAATTAGATACAGAGAGCAATATAAAAATCGGCAATATTGCTGATATAGCAAAATACAATATCGGCGATATAGTGAATATTGATTTTGACGGGAAAATATATTTGAAATTAACACTTTTATTTTTATTACTGCCAATTTTGATTTTTAGTGGAATATTGATTGTCGGCGAATTTTTAGACGCTAATGATTTTATAAATTTTTTTTGCGCGGCGATAGCGGTATTTATTTATTATTATTTACTGAAATCGAAATTAAATTGTGAAATTTATAAAATTGCTGAATAATATAAATAGCGTAAATGGAGGAAAATAATTGACTGACTTAAAAAAAAAAAAAATATTATTGACTGGCGGCGCTGGTTTTTTAGGAAGTTTTGTTTATGAAAAACTTCAGAATTATAGACCGTCAGATATATTTATTCCACGTTCGAAAAATTGCGATTTGCGAATAGAAGCAGTTGTTCATAAATTAATGCAAGATTATAAACCAGATATTGTTTTACATTTAGCTGCGAATGTAGGCGGTATCGGCGCTAACCGCGCTAATCCCGGCAGATTTTTTTATGATAATTTAGCAATGGGGTTGCATTTAATAGAAGAAGCGCGGAAAATCGGCGTAGAAAAATTTGTTAATGTCGGCACAATCTGCGCATATCCAAAATTTACGCCTGTGCCTTTTAAAGAAGAACATTTATGGGATGGCTATCCAGAAGAAACCAATGCTCCTTATGGTATAGCCAAAAAAGCGCTGTTAGTGCAATGTCAATCATATCGTCAGCAATATGGCATGAACGCTATTTATTTACTCCCAGTAAATTTATACGGACCGCGCGATAATTTTGATTTGGAAAGTTCGCATGTTATTCCTGCATTAATACGAAAATGTGTAGAAGCGAAACGCGCGCAACTCGATAAAATAGTGGTCTGGGGCACTGGCAATGCAACGCGCGAATTTTTATATGTTGAAGATTGCGCGGAAGCGATAATACAAGCAACTATTAAGTATGATGGCGCCGAACCTGTGAATGTAGGATCAGGTATGGAAATATCAATAAAAAATTTAGTGCAGTTAATTTGTAATTTAATAGATTTTAAAGGCAAAATAGAATGGGATACAACTAAACCTGACGGTCAGCCGCGCAGATGTCTTGATATTTCGCGAGCAATAGAATATTTTGGCTGGAAAGCGACAACTGATTTTCGCGATGGCTTGAAAAAAACTATACAATGGTTTGAAGAAAATTTTAAATAATGAACAAATTAAATTTAAAAGGTGAAAGGATAAGATGAGATATGAAACTGCAACTGACAAAGTAAAAAAATTTTATAATGATAATATTGCTAAAATATTGAAATTCAAAAAGCGTAATAAATATTACCATAGTTATATATTGAAATTATTGAAGTTTCTCATACCGCAAAATAAAAGAATACTTGATGTCGGCTGCGGCGTCTCTGGTTTTTTGAAAGATTTAAAGCCTTGCGACGGAATGGGCGTAGATATTGCGGAAAATATAGTAGAATACAATAAAAGACAATATTCTGTTAATAATTTAAAATTTCAAGTTTGCGATTGTCAAAAAGAAAAAATAACCGGAAAATTTGATTATATACTTTTGACAAATATTATTGGTGATTTAGAAGATATTTGGCAGTGTTTTAGAAATTTAAAAAATAATTGCGAATTAAAAACTAAAATCGTAATTGTTTATTATAATCAGTTGTGGGAACCGATATTATGGCTTGCGGAAAAGTTGGGATTTAAGATTAAATTGCCGGCGCAAAACTGGTTGAATTTTCGAGACATACAAAATTTATTGTATTTGAATGGTTTTGAAGTCGTGAAATATGGATATGAATGTATATTACCTTTTAATATTCCGATTATTTCTGATTTAGTAAATAAAATATTTTCTAATTTGCCGATTATTCATAGATTGAATTTAATAAGTTGGATAGTTGCAAAGCCGATGTATGAACCGTTGAAACCAATAAATCAATATTCAGTTTCTGTTATTATCCCATGTAAAAATGAACGGGAAAACATTGAAGGCGCGATATATCGTACGCCGAATATGGGGTTGCATACTGAATTAATTTTTGTTGATGGGCATTCGACAGACGGCACAAAAGAAAAAATTTTAGAGATGATTGAAAAAGAAAAAGGAAATAAAGATATAAAATTTATCGAGCAGCCGGGCAAAGGCAAAGCTGATGCTGTGCGTACTGGTTTTGCAGTAGCGCAAAATGATGTATTGATGATTCTTGACAGTGATTTAACAGTGCCGCCAGAAGACCTAATAAAATTTTATAAAGCGCTTGAAGAAGGCAAAGGCGAATTTATTAATGGCAGCAGATTGGTTTATAATATGGAATCCGGCGCAATGCGCACATTAAATTTTTTTGGCAATAAATTTTTTGCGCTTGTTTTTTCTTTTTTATTTAATCAGCGAATAAAAGATACATTATGCGGCACTAAGGTTTTATTAAAAAGCGATTATAAAGAAATTGAAGAAAATCGTCATTATTTTGGCGAATTTGATCCATTCGGTGATTTTGATTTACTGTTTGGCGCCGCAAAACTCAATTTGAAAATTATTGAGATGCCGATACGCTATCGGGCTCGCACTTATGGCGATACTAAAATAAGCAGATTCAAACACGGCTTGATTTTATTAAAAATGTCAGCATTCGGTTTTTTGAAATTCAAATTGACTAAACGAATATAATGTCGCAAAATTTAGAAATTCTCATACAAAAATATTATTTATTGAAGCAGCAGAATTTTAATGAAATTGAGCGAAATTTATTGAATATTGCTAATAGCCAAAATTTCAAAATTAGTTGTAAAAAAAAATGTGATTACTGCTGTATTGCATATTTAATTGGTCCGGAAATAGAAATCGAATTAATAAATTATTTTATTAACAACACTGAATATTTAAAAAAAAAAATCATTAAGAATATAAAAAAATGGCTTGATAAAATTTTGAAGTTTGAAAATTTAATAAATCAAATAAAGGAAATTATTCCGATAATAGGTTGTGGCGCTCCATCAATTGAAGAAGTTAGAAAATATTATAGTTTAGCAAATGAATATTTAAAATTAAAAATCAAATGTCCATTTTTAGAAAATAACATTTGTTTGCTCTATCCTGTAAGACCTTTTGTCTGTGCTAATATTTGTTCTATCACCGCGCCAAAATTATGTAAAAATTTGGCGGCTGACCGAAAAATACTGAAATCCTCTATTCCACCGGTTGTTATAGCAATTAATAATAAAATTGTTTTTTATCCTATTGTCGAAAAAATATTTGAGAAAATAAATTGAAAAAAAACGATTGCACAATCGCGCAATCGTTTTTTTTAACAAGATATTTTATAAGTTGAATTTTGAGACTTCTCTATCTAAATTGTTTATTTCACTTTTTAATTTATTGAATTCGTTAGATAATGATGAAATTTTTGTCTCTATATTTTTTGTTGATTTTATGATTTCTTCCGTAGTATTGACTAAATTATCGCAGACTTGCGCTTGCTGACTTAAAGCGTTTGCTATATCTTCTATACTTTTAGTAGTGTCATTGACATTTTCTTCAATTTGAAAAAATGATTTTTTCAAACCGTCTGATAACTGCATATTTTCATTTGCTACTTTTGTAGTTTGTTCCATTGATTTTATTGTTTCGATCATTTCATTTTGGATTTTTTCGATTATTTCGCTTATCTCTTTTGCGCTTGAACCGCTGCGCTCCGCTAATCGTTTAACTTCATCAGCAACTACTGCAAAGCCTTTGCCGTGTTCGCCAGCCCGTGCAGCTTCTATCGCCGCATTCAACGCTAATAAATTTGTTTGCTCGCTTATTTCGGTAATTGTCTGCACTATTTTTCCTATTTCTTTGCTATGCTCGCCTAATTTTTTATTCATATTCGCTGCTTGCTCGATTTGTTGAGTTATATTTTGCAAACTGTCTAATGTTAGATTGATTGACTGTGAGCCATTGTCAGCTGATTGTTTGGCGTTTTTAGACATTTTATCGGCGTTTTGAGAACTTAATGATATTTCTTGAATAGCCGCACTCATTTCAGTTAGTGCGCTTGTAGTGTCTGTTATTTCGTCACTTTGCGTTGTGGTAGCAGCTGCAATAGCATCAAATGCATTTAATGTTTGCTGGGATATTTCTTTTATTTTTGTTGAAATATTTTTGATTTGCGATACTAATGATCTTAAAATAGAAAGCATATTATTGAATGATTCTATTAAATATTTTGTTTCATCATTAGTTTGCAGTTTTATCGGCTCTTGCATTAAATCGCCTTGCGATATGGCTTTCATTTTATCAATTACTAAATATATCGGTGATATTAATTTTTTTGAAAATAGCAAAGTAACCGCAATTATTATAAAAACTATTAAAGTTATAGTTAAAATCATAATTTTTTGATAATATTTTATTGAATAATAAATATCTTCTGCATTAGCGCCGACCGCGTAATTCCAATTAAGATTTATATTATTTGCGATAGGTTTACTTTTATAAAAATATATCGCCTTTTCTTTTTCTTTATAAACATAATTATAGATTGTTTTTTCTTTGCCGGATGAAAAATAATTTGCTAAATTTTCTAAATTAAAATCAGTTAGTTTCTTTGTGGCAAGCGCTGGGTCTGGATGTCCGATAATTGAATTGTTATCGCCAGCTATTATATAGCCATAACCTGATGGCACTTCCATATCAATATATTTTTGTTTGATGAAATCAATATATTTTTGGATTATTTTCCAATCCATTATATTTAATAAATATCCGCCGCCATCTAATTTTTTTAAATAAAACTGGACAAAATTTTCATCTTTACCTGTTATAACTTTTAATTTTGGATTTAATACTTTATCGGTAATTCCAATATCTGATGCAGCAATTTTTTTAAACCAATTTTCTTCGCCGAATTCTAAACCTACAAGTGAAAAATTAGTAGAAGCAATGCATTTACCATTATCGTCTAATATTAACGAAGCGATATAGCCATCGCGCAGCGCAACATTTTTTTTGAGTATTAATATTGATTCATGCAAGGAATCGGTTGATTTTAGCGCTGATTTTACTTTATCAATTTCAGACCAATTTATTAAATCAATATATCTATTTTTCACAATGTCGTCTGTTATTATTTGCATTGTCAAAGAATCATTATCAAATCTTGTTAAAATATTTTTTTTCAGTAATTCTTTAAGATTATCAAAAAAAATAAAATTGAAAATTAATAAAGGAATGATTGTAATCAATAAGATAAAAGCGGTTAATTTATTTTTTAATTTCATTATTACCACCAACACTTTTTTTATTTTTAATAATTTGCAATATTGCAAACTATTAAATTCTATTTGTATTTTTTATTTTGTCAATTTTTATTTTATAAAAACAAAATAGAATTGGTTGAATTTTTTATTAGTATAATATAAAATTATTTAGTTTAAGGTTTTATTATTTTTTTTTAGGAAGTAGTATTTTATGGAAAAAATAACTTTTTATAAAGATGATATTATTTGTTATCAAGGAGACCCAACTGACGGATTATTTATTTTAGTTAATGGCGAATTAGAGGTTTTAATTGCTGATGTAGTTGAGGGAACTGAAATCAAAAAAAACGAATTATTGGCAAGCAGTCGTAGAGTGGGAGTGATAAAAGATGAAAAGACGCCATTTGGCGAAGTTAGTTTTATTCTTAATACCTCGCGTAATGCTACTATTAGAGCACTGACTAATGGAACATTAGTAAAGATTCCCACTGGTAAAGATGCATTAAAAAATCTAATACGCACGAATCCGGTTATAGGACTATCTATCAGCAAGACATTATTACAAAAAAGTTTGAGTACTTATGGAGTTATTGAAAACACAATAAAATTATTAGAAAAAGCGCAGATGTATTATGATAATTTTTCGTTTGTGTATTATAAATTAAATCAAAATGCAAAAGATAAAAATCATCCTGTTTATGTTAATGGCAAAGAATTAGTTGAAAAATCAAAAGGAAAAGTCGCAGATAAATTGTCATTAGCATTGATAGAAACTAATTTGAGTAATGCGTTTGAAAGAGAATATGGAATAGATATAGAATTGCCAACTATTAATTTTGAAATTATTGATATTATAAAAGATATACTTTATTTACCTGAAAAAGTTGCGAAAATAGTAATAAAACTAAGTCCGAATATTGTGGAGTTTACTTGTTTGAAATTGAGCGAATATTTAAAAGAATTAAACAAATTTTTTATAAAAACCAATAAGTTAGCAGAAGAAGAAATATTAAGATTAGCGGGCATTAATCGAAGCGTATTTGAATCATTTTATTCGATTTATGGATTATTGAAATCAGCGCAACATCCGAGTTTTAAATTTGTAGAAAAAGCGCATTCAAAATTAGTCCAGATATTGAAGGATTTACATATTCAATATCTGGATATGTATAACAGCAAAATAAATAATTTACATCCTGAATTTTTAAAACAAGAAACTGCGTTAATGAGTAAAGAAAAAGAACAAGTAGCGAAAAAACAAGAAGAAAAGAAATTAAAGATTATAGAACAGAGCAATTTGGAGTTTAATGATAATTTTAATAATCTGATGCAGATACCGTGTTCTAATAATGAAGTAAAAACGAAATTGCGCGCAGCATTAGAAAAATATCATAAGATAATAGATAAGTTTGACACAATGGGCGACGGCAGAAAAATCAAGAAAGAATTAGACGCGATATATTGGCAGTTTTATAATGATTTATTTCTTGAATATATTGAGAAAGGCGGAGACTTGCCAGTATCTGTATTTTTGATGTTGCGTTATGGTGTATTAGATGATAATCTTTTGAATGAAGACACGATAAATTGTTTTAAAGCTACGCCTGTTGAAACTCCGCATACAATAGATATTTATTTTGCTGATGAATGGCTTTCGCAAATATATTCTGGTAATATCACGCCGCCAAGTATAAATGGATTAGGGCAGACATTTGACGAATATGCCAAAGAAAATAAATTGCCTAATATGGACCCATCAAAATTGCATCTTTCGTATGAAATAAAAGAGGTAATATCTGCAGCAGTGCGTACTTGCGCCGGAATGATTTCTCAACAATCTCCGATAATAGACAGTGATTATATTTCATTAAAGCCGGATGCCTGCATAGTTACAAAAGAACGATTGGAAAAAACAGTCAAAGAAATATTGGAAATAGATTATTCTTGCTTTTATCGAGAAGTAAGCGTAATGTGCGGAGACGGTAAAGAATTTGTGCAAAAGGAAGTGCTGCCTTATTTTATTATTTTGCCTGTTGCCGGTAGTAAGGCAGTATGCTGGCAGGAATTATCTGACCGAAATAAAAGCAGCAAGGGCCGTATAATGGTGCCGCTGTTTGCAACTGATGATTTAAAAACAATGCTGTTAGAAGCATTTGCTCATCTGCGTTGGGAATTAGCGAAGACAATTGCCGGACCAAACTGGGGCGATCCGATTAACGGCGGTTTGACCGGCAGATACTTTGAATATACATCAATTTATAAGCAGAGCAAAGAATTGAGCGAAGAGATAAAAGAAAAGATAAAACAGCAATTCAAGAAAATTCCTCAGACAAAAGATAGATTCGCAGAAGATTATATTTTATGGATACAAAACGAATCGCAGGGCGTAATGAAATTGAATATTTTGACGCGTGATATATTTTTCAATTATGTCCCCTTTCACAAACGCTATCGCGATAAGTTAGCAAATAATCCAAATTTTACTAAATTAAACTTTAAATTTGTCAATATTAACACAAAAAAGATTCAGCAACTTGAAAATAAAATCAAGAAATACGAAAAATCCGGAATAACAATACCAAAAGAACTTTATGACGAATTAGAATTTTTGAAAATAGGAATTTGATAAGAAAAAAATGGAAAATTTATTTCAAGTATTTGATGATGTAATTGATTTTATTTATAAATACAAAACGGAATTTATTCCGATATTTATATCATTAGTGCTTGCATTGTATATAACATTCAAACCATTTAGATTTAAGACAATTTATTTTGGCAGTGATGTCACCAGAGTGATTCGCTGGACTTTTTGGTCGTTGCTTGCAATTTGGATATTTTTGAATTTTTTTGTCTATTTTTTTCAACCCTCGTATAAAGATAAATATATGGGAATAGAGCGCAGAGGGCAAAATCAAAATATTTTAGTGCGCGATTTTGAGACAGATAAGGTTTATTCATTCACTCCTAATTTTTATAAATTTTTGGTGAATATTCCAGATGAATTATATTATCGCGAAATAACGAATTATATTTGGGACAATAGTTTTATTGTAAATAGTTATGCAATTTTATTTTTTACAATTTATGTTTTTGTGTTTAATGTAATACTTAATGTCAGATTTTTGTGAATAACCAGAACACGCCTTTTTAGTTATCTTATATTGAATAATGAATATAACAGAATTTGATTATTATTTACCTGAAAATTTGATAGCGCAGACGCCAAATGAATTACGTGATAAGTGTAAATTATTGATTTATGATAAAACCAATAATCAGATTATTCATTGTATTTTTAAGGACATTATTAATTATTTGACAGAAGCCGATGTGCTGGTTTTAAATAATTCAAAAGTTATGCCCGCGCGATTATTATTTAATAATGGAAATAATAAACTTGAAATTTTATTGATAAGAAAAATCAGCGGTGGAGTATATGATTGTATGGTGCGGCCCGGCAGAAAGTTTAAAAATAATACTGAATTAAAAATCAATCAAAACTTAAAATGTAAAATTAAAGATTATTCTGAAATTGGCAGAATAATTGAATTTTATAATGACAGCGGAAAACTTGTTGATGATAATGTTATTTTTTCTTATGGTGATATACCGCTTCCTCCGTATATCACAGATTATAAAGGGGACAAAACATATTATCAGACAGTATATTCTAAGATAAACGGTTCGACTGCCGCGCCTACTGCCGGCTTGCATTTTACTGAAGGATTATTGCAAAAGATAAAATCAAAAATATGCGATATAATAGAAATCACTTTGCATATCGGACCCGGGACATTTCAGCCGCTAAAATGCGAAAATATTTTTGAACACAAGATGCATAGCGAATATTATTCTATTAATCAGGAAGACTATTGTAAAATTTGTAATTATAAAAAAAACGGAAAAAAGATAATAGCAGTTGGCACTACTGTTGTGCGGACATTAGAGACAGTGTTTGCAGCGGCGCAAGATTTGCAAGCGCCGAAACTATCAGGTGAAACAAAATTATATATTTCTCCGGGCTTTGTGTTTCGCTGCGTTGATAGTATAATAACAAATTTTCATCTACCGCGCAGTTCGCTTATTATTATGATTAGCGCATTTATCAGTAGAAAAAAAGTAATGGATTTATATAATATTGCAGTGAAAAATAATTATAGATTTTTTAGTTTTGGCGATGCTATGTTTATTAGATAAAATTATAAAAGAAAGGATTTTATTATGTTTAATGATTTAAGGCAATATTATAATCCTAATGCCTGCGAATATTTTAATTGCACTTATACTATTGATTTGACTGATATTTATAAAAAAATTATTAGTCATTTTGATAATAAAAACTCGTTGCTGCTTGATGTCGGTGCGGGCTCTTGTAGAGACAGCAAATATTTAGCGTCTGTTGGTTATAATGTTGTTAGTTTTGATTTGGCTGTCGAATTATTAAAATTAGCGGCAAAAGAATATTCTGGAAAATTCTGCAATGGCGATATGATTTTTTTACCTTTTAAAAATTGTATATTTGACTATGCCCTTGCTAATGCGAGTTTATTACACATCGCAAAAGCGCAAGCGTTAAAGGTTTTATTAGAAATCCGCAGAGTCTTAAAAAAAACAGGTAAATTATATATTTCAGTAAAAAAAGGGGAAGGCGAAGGTTATGATGAGCGCGGCAGATTTTTTGCGTATTATTCAGAAGCAGAAATTGCCAATATTTTAAATCATGCTGACTATAAAATTATCGAATGTTCAGTAGATGAATCAGCGGACAACCGTAATATAAAATGGATTTATGCTATCGCTCAAAAAATATGAAAGTTAATTGTGAAAACAAAGAATTTGTAGATGTTATAATTACAACTTGCAATCGTCCACAATTTATTAGCGAAGCAATTGAAACTGTAATAAATCAAACTTATAATTTTTTGAAAATTATAGTTGTTGACGACGGCAGTATCAGCGCTTCGGATAATTGCACGGCAATAAAAAAAAATTTCCAAAAAAAATATATTTTTTTACAAGCAAATAGATTATTTAGCGCAGATGAAACTAACAAAATTTTAAAAAATAAAATTATATATTTTTATTATATTTATCAAAAAAATTCAGGCATCAGCCAAGCGCGCAATACAGGCATAAAACTTTCAAAATCAGAATACATAGCGTTTTTAGACGATGACGATTTATGGCATAAAAATAAAATAGCCAGACAAATGGAAATATTGAAAAATACAAGATATGAAGTTTGTTATACCAATGAAAAATGGCTGAAAAACGGCAGACATCTAAATCAGTGTAAAAAACATAAAAAATATTCCGGCGATATTTTTGCATATACTTTGCCGCTGTGTATTATCAGCGCATCATCGATTTTATTGAAGAAGTCAGTTATTAATAAAATCGGAATTTTTGACAGTAATTTTATTGTTTGCGAAGATTATGAATATTGGCTTAGATTGACTTTTAATTATGCTGTTTATTTTATAGATGAACAGTTGATTATCAAGCGTGGCGGGCATAATTGTCAATTATCAAAAAGATATTTTGCAATGGATAGATTTCGCCTCGCTGCGCTCTTGAAATTTTTAAATATGCATTGGAATCTATTGACTGATGAATTAAAAAAAATAATTGTTGCCGAACTCCAAAAAAAATCTAAAATTTTATATATGGGTTATTTGAAGCGAGGAAAAATAAATGAATCTGAAATTTACAGAAAAATTTGCGAATGTCAGGATTACTGCGATTTATCAAAAAACTGGCGAGATATATTGCAATAAGGATTTTTATTTATTTTCATTAACTTTTTTAGAAAATGAAAATTTTAATAATTATCTTCAATTTATTAAGATACCGATAATTAAAATTAATAATCGCTATTGTTATCTTTTTTTTGTCAATAATAACGCAATAGAATATACGCGCATTTTTGAAAATGCTGATTTTTCTAAAATAGAATGGATTTTTTTTTGCGCAGATGAACTGAAAAAATTCGGAATTTTGAATATTATTAACATTGCAGAATTGTGCGATTATTTGGTAAAAGAGACTGCTGATAAAAATTTAATAATTGAATTTTTAAAATTTGCTAATATTAAACCGACCGCTGAAAATTTTGAAATTTTAAAAAAAATTTCAAAATTAGCGATTATGCAAAAACAAAAAATCTTAGAATTAGAATTTAATAGAGACTTGATTGAAATATTGTTTTTGTTTTCGCCTGAACAGCAAAGTGCGTTGCTTGATTTTTTTAAAAAAATACATTTTTCGCTAAACGATAAAAAAAAGGTTTTAATTTATTTATTTGAATTAATTAAAAAAAAATATTCTTTTTATGATATATTAGAAGACTGCTGTGCTGTATTTGCGAAGACCAAAAGTTCGGAAAAAATAATCTCGCATATTTTTAATTTGCGTTATCCTATTATTTCAGCTAAACAAAAGCAATTAAACGAAGTTATTAATAAATTAAATGCTAAAAATAAGAATATTAAATTTGAATACGATAGAACATTTGAAACTAAAAAAATGCAAATTATTTTTAAAGTCAAATCATTAAACGAATATAATGATTGTATTGAATGCTTAAAAAAATCAGAAAAATTAGTAGATGAATTTTTTCAGAGATTAGGAAATAATGAATTTTTCAGTTAGCGTTTGAAAATTTTTCGCGTATCATCTTAGCGCGGATAAAATCGCGTTTTTCTGGAGATAATTCTTTGCCGGCGATTTTTTGCAAATGACCGGGCTGCAAAAAAACTAATATCTCATTTAAAGTAGATATTGTAATATCTTTGATTATTTTTAAATCAACTGCTAATCTAATAAATGATAATAAACTCATTGTTTCATTAGTCGAGATAATACGCGCATTTTTTAATATTCCGAGAGCGCGGTATATTTGATCTTCAAGCCGTATTTTAGATTCCTGTAATAATACTTTTCTTGCGTTTTCTTCGTGTTCAACTATTTTTTTTCCGATATTATTGATTTTGTCTATTATTTGTTCTTCTGACAATCCGAGTGTAATTTGATTGGATATTTGAAAAAAATTACCTATCGCTTCGCTACCTTCGCCGTAATAGCCGCGTATTGTCAGCCCTAATTTTTCTATTGCTTTATGAATGCTTTTAAGTTGATTTATTAAAATTATGCCCGGAAGATGAACTAATATAGAACAACGCATACCGGTGCCGACATTTGTCGGGCAGGCGGTCAAAAAACCATATTTTTCCGAATATGCAAATTCTACTTGTTCCGCTAGTTCATCGTCTAATTTATTAATCTTTTCCCAGACTTCTGATAATTGGAGTCCAGAACCGAATGCCTGCAATCTTAAATGATCTTCTTCATTAACCATAATACTTAATTTTTCGTCAGAACTGACTGCTAACATACCGAATTCTTTTTCTGCTAATTCTTTGCTTATTAAATGTCTTTCTAATAACAGCATTTTTTGAGAATGCGTTATATCAGACATTTCATAAAATTCGGAATTATTTAAAGAAGCGCAATTAGATATTATTTTTTTTAAATTTTCCTTTAATTTTTTGGAGTTTTCTTTTTTTATATAATGCGGAAATAATTCATTTTTTAAATTTCTCGCTAATCTAATTCTACACGATAATACAATATCAGAATTAGGACCATTTTCTAATAACCAATTACCTGGCGTTTTAATTGCGTTTTCAAATATACTGCTCATAGATTATTTTGAATGTTATTTTACATATATCTGTTTAATTTTGTATTTCACTATGCCTAATGGTAATTTTACTTCAACTTCATCGCCTTCTTTTAAATCCATAATGGCTTTGCCAATAGGCGAATTCATTGAAATTTCTGATTTATCTGGGTCTGCTTCGCCATCGCCAACTACAGTGAATTCATCTACTTTTTTTGTGTTTTTGTTTAATAATTTTACTGTTACTCCGTAGCCGACTTTGTTTGCTTTTATTTTTTTAGGATCTATGATTTTTGCATTTGCAAGTTTTGCACCTATTTGAGATATACGCGCTTCAATAAAAGCTAAGCGTTCGCGCGCCGCATGATATTCAGCGTTTTCACTTAAATCTCCGTGTGAACGCGCTTCTGCAATTAATTCCTGAACTTTCGGTTTTTCTTCGTTTAGTTCGTTTAATTCGCTTTTTAGTTTGTCGTAAGTTTCTTGCGACATCAATAATTCTTTCATTTCATTAATCCCTCTAAAAATAATATTTAAAAAATTTGAAGTAAATATTATAAATAAATTTCTGTAAATTTCAAGTATTTTATTATTGATTTTTTGAAAAAATATTTTATACTATTAAATATTATGAAAAAAATAATAGACCATGATAAAATTACTTTGTTTTTTGATTTTAAAAATTTGTGCAGAATTATATTGCAAAATATATTAAATGAAACGAAATTGAATAAGGGTTTTATTCTGTTTCATAATCAAAAAAATAATACAGACAGCATAATTGATTATTACGGGCTTTCGTCTAAATTATTTCAAGATTTCTATATAAAAAAATATTTAGATGCTAAACAGATATTGGAACCAATAGGAATAAAACAAAAAAATAATCCGATATTTGAATATTTGAAGAAAACGCTTACTGATAAATTAGAACAGATATTCATAATCCCAATAGATTTACAGAATAATCGCAGATTCGGATATTTGATTTTACTGCAAACATTGAGTAGTAATATTGAATTAAATGATATTTTACCGATAATAAATAATCATTTATTGATTTTGAAAAGCAATATTACTTTGGAAATAGTAGAAAAATTAGATGATTTTAATATTTTCGATCCTACGACTTTGCTATTTAATCAAGATTTTTTATATGAAAATTTATATAGACACATTATTGAAGCAGAAAGATTAAACACTAAATTTTCTATTGCTCTTATAGAAATAAATAATTTAAATAATCTTGCGAAAAATAATGCTGAACTTTCGGCTAATCTATTAAAAATTTTAACTGATTTTTTGAAGAAACATTTAAGAAAAATAGATGTGTTAGCAATGCTGTACAATACGATAATTTCAATAATTTTTCCGGATATGGATTATGAACAAACTTTTAATAAATTAGAAGAATTGAAATTAAAATTAATAAAATTTAAATTGGAAAATAATCAGAAGAATTTATTGTCTGAAATAGAAATAATTTACGGTATCGCAGATTATCCGCAATCAGGAAAAACTTGCGAAGCGTTGATTCGTTCTGCAATCAAAAAAATGGCAAATGCATAATAATAGCGGTCATTTCTGAAAAATATTAAAAAAAATAAATAAAAAATCTTGCAAAAATTTGTTAAAATTTTACAATTAACTTTATAAAATTTGAAAATTTTAGGATAAGGGGAAAGAAATATGATTAATATTGGAGTAGTTGGCGCATTAGGTAGAATGGGCAGAATGATAATTAATTCTATATTAGCAAATAAAGAAACGAAATTAACCGCAGCGCTTGAAAAAAGCGGGCATCCATTAGTAAATAAAAATATTGGAGATATTTTAGCCATTTCAGAATTAAATGTTATATTGACTGATAATATTGATAAATTTACGAACGACTGCGAAATAATAATTGATTTTAGCACTGTTAGTTCGACTTTGAATTTATTGGAAAAACTTAAAAATACGAATAAGAAAATAATTATAGGCACAACTGGTTTTTCAGAAGACCAAAAAAGAATAATTGAAAATTTTTCTAAAACGAACGCAGTGGTATTTTCGCCTAATATGAGTATCGGCGTGAATTTATTATTTAAGATAGCGGCGGAGACAGCAAAAATCATAGGGCAGAATTATGATATTGAAATAGTCGAAGCACATCATAACAAAAAAAAAGATAGCCCGTCAGGAACAGCGATGAAACTCGCAGAGGTTATCGCTTCCGCTGTAAATCGCAATTTAGAAAAATGCGCTGTTTATGGTCGCGAAGGTATGATCGGCGAACGGACAAAAGAAGAAATCGGAATATTAGCAGTGCGCGCTGGCGATATAGTAGGCGAACATACTGTGATATTTGCAGGACCTGGCGAAAGAATAGAATTAACGCATAAAGCGCACAGTCGCGAGACATTTGCAAATGGCGCTGTAAATGCCGCAGTTTGGCTTAAAAGAAAAGAAACAGGTTTATATTCGATGGCGGAAGTTTTGGGATTATAATTTTTTTAGGAATAATTGATGAAACAAAAAAATTTAGTGTTTGTAGGGTCTACTATATTTATTGCAGTTATATTATTAGTGTTTTTAATGCTGAAATTAGGCGAATGGAAATTAAGTAAAGGTCTGACATTTTACGCTATTTTTAATTTTGCTAATGGCATACTAAAAGACGGACCTGTAATGGTGTCAGGCGTGAAATTGGGAAAAGTGCGGAATATAGAGTTTATTACAATAGACAATATAACAAAAGTTCGGCTTGAAATTTGGCTTGAAGATAGAATAGCGATAAAGAAAGATGCGAAGATATACATAAATCAAGCAGGATTAATGGGAGAGAAATATATTGAAATAGATCCGGGCACGGCCGGCGTGCCGAATATTACGCCGGGCGAAGAATTGATAGGCATAGAGCCGCAGAAAATAGATGAAATTATAGCTGGGACAATGGATGTTATTCGTGGATTGAATAAAGCGATTGATGGATTTAATGATGTATTTGTTGAAAAAGATGTAAAAGCGAAATTACGATTAGCAATTGATAATTTATCTACCGCTATAAAAAATATTTCTGAATTAATCAATACTAATAAAAATCATATAAATAAGGGATTAGGCAATTTTGAATTGTCTTTGAAAAATATGAGCGAATCCACTGTGTCATTGAAGAAGATGATTTCAGCAAATGAAGAAAATGTAAATAAAATAATCAGAGATATTTCTGTGTTTTCTGAAACTTTAAATTCAATAGGCGTTAAAAATAATGCTAAAATTAATGAAATGATTGATAATTTGACTAAAACAATAAAGACATTGGAAAATGCTACTGCGAATCTGCAAAATGATTTAACTGAAATGGGCAAAAAACTAAACAGCGCGGCAACTGAAATTGAAACAGCTGTAAAAAATAAGAGAAAAACTTTTGAAGCGTCTATTGACAATTTCAATATTGCTTCTAAATCGCTCGCTGATTTATTGAGCAAAAACGAAAAAGAATTAGCTCAGAGTATAAAAAATTTTTCTAACATTACTACCAAACTTGATAAGACGATCGAAGTGTTGAATTTTAATTTAGAAGCGCTGCGGACTGAAAAAGGACTGCTCGGCGTGCTGATTCACAACAAACAATTTAGTTTTGATGTTCAAAAATTAGCGGAAAATCTGCAAATGACAACTTTGTATTTAAAGCATAATCCCGGCGTGTTATTGAATAAAGCGAAATATGTCTCGCCAGAAGAATATTACGAGTTTAGAAAACAATTAGAAGCAGAAGAACGCGAATTAAAAAGAAAATTAGCGCCGCAGCAGCAAGCGCCGTCGCGTCCGCAAGCTCCGCGTCCTACGGCTCAACCGCAGACCCAGAAACAGCAGCAGCCCGCAGCTTCGCAACAGAAAAAATAAATATAAAATCACTATGGTTAAAAAAAATAAAATTAAATATCTTTGTAATGGCTGTGGTTATGAGACAAATAAATGGCTCGGCAAATGCCCGCAGTGCAATATTTATAATTCATTTGTAGAAATTATAGACGAAGATATATCTAAAACTAATATTAATTTAAAAGAGCCGTCAGCACCAATAAAATTAACGGAAATAGATTCGGTAAAAATAACCAGACAAAAAACAGGTATTTCTGAATTTGATGAATTGATAGGCGGTGGTATTGTACCGTCGTCGTTAATATTATTGGGTGGTAGTCCGGGCATTGGCAAATCAACTTTAATGCTGCAAATTATTGAAAATTTATCTGATATAGTTTTATATATAGCCGGCGAAGAATCGCCTGAACAAATCAAGATTCGGGCTGATAGATTAAAATTAAAAAATCCAAAAATATTGCTTCTGCAAGAAATTGAAATATCGAAAATTTTGAATACTGCAGAAAAAATCAAGCCATCTGTGATTGTGATAGATTCAATACAGACTATTTATGATTCCGCTGTTCAATCGGCGCCTGGCAATATAAATCAAGTGCGCGAATGCGCATTAAAATTAATGGAATACGCCAAACCGCGAAATATAGTGGTTTTTATAATTGGACATATAACTAAAACCGGCGAATTTGCAGGACCGCGCGTTTTAGAACATTTAGTAGATACAGCCTTGTATTTTGAAGGCGAAAAAACAAATGACTTTCGAATATTGAAAAGTATAAAAAATCGTTTTGGCGCAACAAATGAAATTGCGGTATTTGAAATGACAGATAAAGGTTTGCGCGGAATAAATAATTATTCAAATTTATTTTATTTTAATCGTAAAGATAAAGTTGCCGGCGTGTCAAACAGCGTAGTAATAGAAGGCAGCAGACCTCTGCTAATAGAAATACAAGCATTAGTAAATTCCGCGATTTATGGTAATGCTCGCCGTGTTGCGCGCGGAATATCAATATCGAGATTATCTGTAATAATAGCAGTAATAGAAAAACATTGCGGAATATCATTAATAGATAAAGATGTATTTGTGAATATAACCGGCGGATTGGATATTGACGATCCGGCGATTGATTTAGCGATTGCGATGTCAATAATTTCATCAGTCAAAGATAGAGCGATAAGTGTGCGCAGCGCATTTATTGGCGAATTGGGATTGACTGGCGAAATACGCGCTGCTGCGCGAATGCTTGATAGATTCAATGAATGCAGAAAAAATGGAATAGATAATTGTATTGTATCAGATCAAAATATTTTAAATTTTGAAAAATCTGACATTTCGCAAAATATTAAAATTCATACAATTGGCAATATAAAAGAATTACTAAAATATTTTTGATTTTTTATGAATATACTTTTAGTTGATGATGATAATAATTTAATCAAGCCATTAGTTAATTTATTAGAAAACTATTATACTATAAAAACTGCGAATACTCTCAAAGAAGCGAGGGAGGTAGTAAAATACCATTATATTGATATAGTGCTGCTTGATATAAATTTACCGGACGGCAGCGGCATCGCATTTTTAGATGAATTAATGAATCTTTATCCGGATATAATTGTGATAATGGCAACTGCTAATGACAATATTCGTGATGCAATTAATTGTGTAAAAAAAGGGGCAGTGGATTATTTAGTAAAACCCTATAATTTTGACGAGTTAAAATTGATAATAGAAAATGCGGTTAATACTCGTGAATTGAAAAGAAAGGTCTGGCAATTAGAAAATGAAATAAAATCATATCAGTCTGACATTGAATTTATTGGCATATCAGAAAAAATCAAAGAGGTATTGGAAAAAATTAAAAATGTGTATGATAAAGATGTTTCAATTTTGATTTTAGGTGCAAGTGGCACAGGTAAAAATTTATTAGCGCAATTAATACATAAAAAATCAAAGAGACGCGATAAACCGTTTATATCTATTAATTGCGCAGCTATACCGGAAACATTAATAGAAAACGAATTTTTTGGGCATATAAAAGGCGCATATACCGGTGCGTATACTTTTCAATATGGAAAATTGGAAGCGGTTACAGACGGCGATTTGTTTTTAGATGAGATTGGCGCACTTTCATTAAATTCGCAAGCGAAATTATTGAAGGTAATAGAAGAAAAAAAATTTATGCGTATCGGCGATACAAAAGAGATACAATTTTCTGGAAGAATAATAGCCGCAACTTCGTTGAATTTAGAACAAGCAATAAAAGAGCGTAGATTTCGCGAAGATTTGTATTATCGTTTGAGCGTTTTTCCTATTGAATTGCCACAACTTAAAGAACATAAGGAAGATATAAGATTATTAGTAGATTATTTTATTAAAACATTTAATAAAAAATATAATCTTGATATTTCTGGCGCAGATGAGAAACTTATAAAATTATTTGAAGATTATGATTGGCCCGGTAATGTCAGAGAATTACAAAATGTTATAGAAAGATTATGTTTGCTTGCCGCAGGTAATATTTTAACACTTACAGAATTAACCGACGGTTATGCTAAATTATTAAATAAAGATTTAATGACAAATAAAAAATCAAAGATAAAAACATTGGAAGAAGTAGAAGAAGAATATATAAAAAAAATATTGGAAATGACTAATAATAATATTTCTCAAACTGCTAAAATATTAGGAATATCAAGGAAAACACTCTATAATAAGATTTTAAAAAAAGCATAGCGCGCTTTAAATCTATCTCTGAGAAAAACGCAGTCATAATAAGAAAAAATCACTGATATTTTTTTTTCTACTGCGTTATCTTTTAATATCATCAGCACTTTATCCTTGACTTTCAAATTATGCTGTTTAGTCATAGTTATTTTCAATGTTTTCAGTTTTCGGGATTTCAATTTTAACCTGCATATTTCATAATAATTAAACAAAAGGCATATAAAACACTAATAAAATCAATACAATCAGCAATAAAATTAGAA
Organism: bacterium; assembly: GCA_029551925.1. GTDB lineage: Bacteria > JAGOBX01 > JAGOBX01 > JAGOBX01 > JAGOBX01 > JAKPEO01. The sequence goes on along the minus strand of JAKPEO010000068.1, from coordinate 346 downwards.
AAAAATATTTCTCAAAAAACGGAATAAAAATTTATAAAAAAAATAAAGATTTTGAGCAAATCTGCTGATATAAATAGTATTAAAACAAGCAAATGGAGTATTTCAATGAAATCAGAAATTATTAGATTCAAAGGAATAAAAAAACAGGAAATAATTGTTGAATTTAAAGGCGGTGATATAACGAGCGATGCTGGTTTGCTTCTTTTTCGAGAAATAGAAAAGAAACATAAAATAATAAAAAAAATGAGCGTGTGCATAATAGATAAACGAGAGAGCGGAAAGGTAGTTCACAATATTGAAGAACAAATGCTGCAAAGAGTATATGTAATAATAGCTAACTATAAAA
>JAKPEO010000024.1 GCA_029551925.1 bacterium | reverse complement strand
AATAAAGTTGATGAAATTGTTTTATTGATAGGTCAAGTTGCTGGCGCGATGAACGAGCAGAATCAAGGCGGCATTGAAATAGTGAAAGAAATAGAGAAGATAAAAATGCTGTCAGAAAGTTTAGCTATTGCTTCTTCAGAGCAAACGCATTCATCGAGCAAGATTGCCACAGCGATAGAAAATATAAATAAAAATACTGGCGATATAAGTGCCTCAATGGAGATACAATCTGAAAATTCTCAAAAGTTAAACGAAGCGATAAGCGTAATAAACGATTCTGTTCGGCAGAATGCGAAGTCGTCAGAACAGATATTTGCGATGTCAGAAGATATGTTGCAATTAATACAGGAGTTAAAAAATGCATTAGGAAATTTATCTGTCAATATAGTCTCTCAATCTTCAAATTTGCATCATTCAGAAAAAATTGAGAGAAAAGCGAATATTGTCGCTTCTTCACATACTGCAAATTTTTTGCAGTGGAGTGATGCTTTTAGTGTGAATGTTCGAGAGATAGACGCCCAACATAAACGGCTTGTAGAAATGGTGAATGAATTTCATAGAGCGATGCGCACGGGCGCAGCTGCTGATGTAATGAAAAAATTGTTAAGAGAATTAATAAGTTATACAGCCAATCATTTTGCATTAGAAGAAAAGTATATGAAGAAATATAATTTTAGCGGATACAATGAACACAAGCAAGCGCATGAAAAATTAGTCGCGCAAGTATTAGAATTGCAAAAAACAGTAGAATCTGGAAAAAGCGTAATAACAATAGATGTAATGAATTTTTTAAAGGATTGGTTGATAAATCATATAAAAGGAATGGACAAGAAATACGGCGAGCATTTTAATAAGAATGGATTATTTTAGGTTTTGACATTTGTATGTTTGTGCAATTACGCAAATAAGCAAATGACTAATCAAAATGTGCAATTCATTATAACAAAGTAGATTGACATAAATAAAAAAATTGAATAAAGAAAAATTATACCATAATAAATTATCTGATTAATAATTGAATGAACAAAAAATGGATTTTTTTTGTAATAGCATTAATATTCATTTTATTTTTTTATAGGATTATATTTTACGATAGATTGCCGTTCACTGGCGATTTTTTGACAATGTCGCTTCCGTGGAAATATTTTATTTATAATAGTTTTAAAAATAATTTTACATTTCCAGAATACAATCCGTATGTATTTTCAGGACTGCCATTTGCTTCGAATATACAATCAGGATTATTTTATCCGATAGATATTTTTTTTTATTTTATCGAGCCGCTGAAATCATTTAAAATCACTTTTTTTCTAAATTATATTATTTATTTGTTCGGCTGTTATTTATTGATTTCATATTTTAGCAAAAAAAATATTGTTGTTTTATTCGGCATGATTTCTCTGGGTTTTTGTTGGTTTGCAGTTTATTTTGCGCCGTTAAAACAAGTGTTTAACGCATATATTTGGCTGCCGCTGATATTTTATTATTTGTTCAGATATTTAGATAAAGAGCAGTGGGCTGATGTATTGAAATATTCTATTGTTTTAGTATTTTCGATATTAGGCGGACACCCGCAATTTCCATATTATGCTTTGATATTTTCAGGTTTGATAATTTTGATTTATTTGATTTATGATTTAAAAAAAATCAAGATTTTATGGCGTTTAATAATAGCCGCGATAATAGTAATTTTATTAACACTGCCTCAAATATATTCGACATATAAATTTAGTAAAATTGCGGCGCGTTCTTCAGCAAATTCATATTATTTTGCGACTGATGGTTCTGTCAAACCGAGCAAATTAATAAATATTTTGATACCTGATTTTTATGGCAATATAGCGGACGGCACAGCGTGGGGCAATTTTTGGCGGCCATTAAAACAAGTGCATACGCATATAGAATTTTTAGGAATATTGCCGATAATTTTGCTGATTTTTGGATTGACTAAATCGCTAAAAGAAAATAAACGATATTATTTATTTATTTTTTTGGGGATATTCGCGCTACTAATATCATTAGGCAGATACGCGCCATTATTCAGAATTTTGTTTGATGTATTGCCGGGAGTCAGTAATTTTCGCTCGCCAAAACGAATATTGTATTTTTACGATATATTCATTACAATTGCCGCTGCTATTAGTTTGCAAATATTTTGCGAAAATAGCGAAATTAAAAATGCAAATATTTTAAAAAAAATATTGCAAGTTTTGATGATAGTATTTTTTGTGTTTTTTGTCGCTGATATTTTTTCGAGAAGCAGATTAATAGAGTATTTGCAAAAAATAGGGCATAGCGAATATTTAAAAAAGAATAATCATTATCATAATTGGCAATTTTACAGCGCGTTTATAAATAATGCCGTTAATCATTCAATCAAGCAGTTGTATATTTTTTTTGCGTTTGCTATCGGCTATATTTTGAGTTTATTGCTTGCGAACAAACGCAGAAAATATTTAATTTTTACAATAGCGCTTTTTATAGTAGAATTGCATTGGTTTAATTTTAGATTTTTTGATAATATCCCAAATTCAGAACTTGTTGAAAAGATGAATTTTTATGAAAAAAAAATCGTATCAAAAAAAGATGCACGGATTTTGTCGCTAGTGCCGCTTGATCATTTATTAGCGTTGAACGGCTCGATATTTTATGATATAGAAAGCGCGCGTGGCTATGATCCGTTAGTTGAAAAATACTATATAGATTATTTTCGCGGAATAGAAACTAATATGCGTGATGTTCATCCGAACACAGAAATCAGCAGACCTGATATTAATTCGCAATTGCTGGATTTATTGAATATTGGTTATATATATTCGGATTTAGAAATTAATGCTGAACAATCAAAATTAGAGTTTTTAGAAAAGTATAAAGATTTATATATTTATCGTCGTAGCGAAAATATCGGCTATGCAAAATTTTATAATGACGCGATAGTTGAAAAAGATTTGGAAAAATCTTATGAAATGTTGAAGAATAATGTTATCAGCGTAAAAGATAAGTTGATATTGAATGAAGATATTGATGATGATACTATTATTGAAAATAATGTCGGACGAGGTATTATAAAAAAAATCGAGCGTGTCGGCGGTTCAGTAAAAATTAGCGGATATAATAAAGGCAGCCGATATTTATTTATAAGCGAGAAATTCACAAATTTTGACAAGATGTATTATAACGGCAGCGAGAAAAAAAAATATCGCTGTAATAATATGTTTATTTGCGCTGCATTAAAAGACGGCGAATTTGAAATAGTATTGCTGCGTGAAAAAAATACTTTGAAAATTTTAATTGTATTCGCCGTAATAAGTTTTTTTATCGCACTGTTATTAGTAAAAAAATGTAGGGAATATGAATAAAATAAAATTAGGTTACGCTTGTATAAATCCGCTGTTGCCTGACACAAAAATGCGTCGTTGCTTATTAAAAAATGCCGATGATAAACGCTTGCGGGAATTAATACACATTAATTTATTAAGCGTGCTGAAAATATTGGAATATAATTTAGCAAAAAATATATATTTGTTTCGCATTAGTTCAGATGTAATACCATTTGCTTCGCATTATATAAATAAAATAAAATGGCGCAAAGAATTTAAAGCGGAATTTGGAAGCATAAAACAATTTATAAAAAAAAATAATATGCGCGTGTCAATGCATCCCGGACAATATACAGTGCTGAATACGGAAAATCCAAAGGTTTTGGAAAACGCTGTGAATGATATAATTTATCATACGGAATTTTTAGATGAGATAACCGATGGTTATGAACATCGAATAATATTGCATATTGGCGGAGTATATGGCGATAAAAAAAACTCGAAAAAAAGATTTATTGAAAATTTTAATAAACTGCCGATAAACAGTAGAAAGCGTTTGACAATAGAAAACGATGAAAAAAATTATAATATTGACGAAGTGTTAGAAATCGCCGAAGAAATAGATGCGGCAGTAGTATTTGATGTATTGCATCATCGAATTAATTGCAGAGATAGCGCGGCTGATATTTATGATATAATAAAACAAGCCCATAAAACTTGGCGAAAAGAATACGGCGTCCAGAAAATACATTATTCGCAATTGTCACTGACAAAATCCGGAAGCGCTCATTCAGAGACGATAAATATTGCGGAATTTATGGATTTTATTAAACCGCTATTAAATCAGCGGATAGATGTTATGCTTGAAGTTAAAGACAAAAATATTTCAGTTGAAAAAATAATGAATGAATATAAAAATATTTTTTAAGGCGCTAAAAAAATGAAGAGATATTATTTGATATTTTTTGTTTTGATATTAGCGTGCGTATTGCTGCGAACTTATAATTTGCGCAAAGATCCATTTTATATAAGCGCAAGTAAATCGATATTTGTTGATAATGGCATTTATGCTTTTAATGCTCGGCAAAAAATATTGACTGATAATTTTAATTTTGAAGAATATAATTATCATTTATTATTTCCGCTGCATACTTACATCACATTATTTTTTTTGAAGATAAGCGGAATAGATTATTTTAAATTAGTATTATGCAATGCGCTGTTGGCTGTAATAGTATGTCTGATTTTTTCTTTGTGCGTAGAGAAAAAATACAGATTGATAATTTTCAGTTTTTTTGCGTTTTCTATTGTTTTGATAACATTCAGCCGCAGCGCAATGATCGAAAATAATATTATGTTATTTTTTGCGTTGTTTTTGTTATTATTTAAAAGCGAGAATAAACTGCCAAAATTTTTATGCGGATTGTTGGCGGCGCTCGGAATACTGGTAAAATCAAATTTTGTGATTATTGCAGTGGCATTGATATGTTATTGCATTTATCAATATTTGAAAAACAAAAAAATAGAATATTATTATATTTTCGGAATATTTTGCGGAATAGCGATATTATCACTATCTTATTTAATATACTATGACGATTATATTAGTTTGAAAAATTCTGTGATATATCGTCAGATAATTGAAGATCATAAAAAATTCAAAATCTATCAATTGTTTGAAATATTATTTTTTTTAAAAAACAATTTATTTATTCGAGAATTGCCGCTGTATTTTTTGTTTTTAGCAGGATTATATCGGATGATTTTGAATAAAGATAGAAATGATAAAATTTCTGCGCTGCTGATTTTTGTTTTATTTTTTAATGTTTTATTTGTAAATTATTCGTATGAATATTCGCCGTTGAGATACAGAATTTTTATGCTGCCTGTAATGATATTTATTGGATTAGAATATTTTAGGATAACAAATTACAAAGAATCTCAAAAACTAAAATGCGCATTAATATTTTTATTTTTTTATCCGATTGTCTGGTGGCTTTTGACAAAGAAAGTTAATGTTACTATTAGCGGCTGGGCTGTGATATTAGTTGCGATTGTTGGAACATTTGGCGGTTTGTATATTTTGAAAAAATTGCGCGCTGTTAATTTAAAAATTTTTATGGTTATATTTTTGAGTTATGCTGCTGTTCAATATTTGAACGCTTATAAGAAAAGTGGTTATTATTTGTCAGAAATAATGACAGATATTTCAAAAGAAATACAGCCGAACGCAAAAGTAATCGGATGGTGGGCGCCGCAGATATTTTTTAATTTTAAAAATGTTATGATTATTCCCGGCAATCCGTATATTAAATATATAAAAAAATATTCGCCTGATTATATTCTTCATTATGAAGATAAAATTTATTATGCAAATTACAAATTAATTAAAGAGTATAATATTCCTCCAATAAAACAAAAGTTGTGTTTATTTAAAGCAATCAATTTAGAAAATATCGCAGTCCAAGAAAAATAAAAAAAATGCGATGAATTTTATTTTTAACCGCAGAGGATAGATAAACGCAAAGATTAAAAAAAATAAATACGAACCCACAAAGTAAAGAAAAGATGCGAAGAATAAAAAATATTTTTTATTTTTCAAATAGTTTGCAATTATTATTTTTATCATTTGCGGCTAATATTTTTCAATTGCTTCGTAGTTGGCTAGCATATTTATCAGGCAATATAGATGAAATACAATTTGATATAAAATTACATTTATTAATTTGTTAAAACTCTATTAGAAATTTTTAGTTGTGCGTTCATTGTCTAATTGTTTTATTTAAAAAAATAAAAAACTTGACATTATAAAATTTATTTGTATAGTGAACAAAATAATATTTTTTATATGATTGTTCGGAGAGGTGGCCGAGATTTGGTCTAAGGCGGCACCCTGCTAAGGTGTTGTACGGGAAACCGTACCGCGGGTTCGAATCCCGCCTTCTCCGCCATTTGTTGTTCAAACGGGGACAGGCGTCACCTCTTCACCTCTTTTCTCCAGCTTTGTGTTAAAATAAATTATTATTCACCCCATTCACCCCTGTGAAGATTGATTTTTATCTTTATTTCGCAGGTTTATATCTTATATCTATGGCTATTATTTTTTAACTGCTTCGCAGTTGTGATGATATCTTTGTTACCCGATATGCCCGACTTACAATATTTGTCAGACAAGAGGACTGACATAAAATTTGATATAAAAATCACATCTATTTATTAGTTCGTTTGATATTAATAATTTTTTTACTTTATTTTAAAACTGACAATTTAAGTTATTTAAAAATTATAATGCGTCGAAAAATACGCAGCGGTTTCTCCCTGTTTTTTTGGCTTCGTATAATGCATCATCTGCGCGTTTTATTATAGATTCGCTGTTGTCTGTTTTTGTAAATGAACTTATACCTATGCTTAATGTGATAGTTATTTCTGAATTGTTTGTTAATATTATTTGATTTTTTGATATTTCTGCTCTTATGCGTTCAGCAATGGCAATAGCGTTGCTTGCTGTTGTGTGCGTTAATATTGCAATGAATTCTTCACCACCGAATCTACATAAAATATCGGATTTTCGCAAAATTTGTTTTATAGTTTGCGCTGTGTTTTTTAATGTAATATCGCCATTATCGTGCCCGTAAGTGTCGTTTATCTTTTTAAAAAAATCAATGTCAAACATTAATATAGAAAGTGGATTTTCGTATCTTTTCGCTTCTTCTATGCAATTGTTTAATATTGTGAACAAATATCTGCGATTAAAAAGCCCGGTTAATTCGTCTTTTATCGCCTGTTCTTCTATGCGGTTATGTAATAATAAATTGTTTAATGCCATTGCTAAATGATTTGTCACCATTCTAATATTAGCAAAATGTTCGCTCGTCATATTTTCATCTTGAAAATTATTGAGATTTAATATTCCGATAATATCATCGTCAATTATTAATGGCATACAGACAGTATTTTCAGAGTATTTTTTTTTGCTTTCATTTTCAGATTTTTTTTTTGAATATTTGCTTTGTGAAAAATTTGCGATACGCATCATTTTTTTTGCTTTTACTGTATCCCACATTAAACCGCCTTTTTCTTCCTTTACTATAAATTCCTCTTCTTTTGTTTCCCATTCTTTATGATTATGTACTGCTAATTCTAATTGATTTTGCTTTTTATTGTAAATGAACAATGAAAAATATTCAGCGTTAAACATAACAGGTAAATATTTTTTGATATTATCAAATAATTTTTTTTTATTTAAATAATTTAATGATTGAGTAAAGCCAACAAAATTTATGGCATTATCTAATACTTTTTCAAGTCTGGTAGTTAGATTTTTTAATTGTTCATTTTGCTTTATAAATTTGTCGTTTATATTTTTTAATGTTAAATGCGTTTTTACGCGAGAATATAAAACTCTAAAATTAAATGGTTTAGTTATATAATCATTTGCGCCTAATTCAAATGCCTTGACAATATCTTCCTCTTTTGATTTTGCCGTCATCATGATAATAGGCATTTCTAATTGATTGTATAATAGTCGGATATTTTGCAGTGTTTCGTATCCGTCCATTACAGGCATCATTATATCGCATAAAATTAATGAGATGTCTCCGCGTGAAATTAAATCTAACCCTTGTTTTCCATTAAAAGCAGTAAAAACTTCAAACTTGTTTTCTTTAAAAAATATTTTCAGAATTTCAATAATCGCTTCATCATCTTCAATAATTAAAATTGTATCTTTCGAATTTTTATCATCAATTTGATTATTATCCATAAAATTGTCTATTTAATGAATTTTTTCAAAAATCATCAAAATATATTTAGTTAAAAAAATATTACTAAAAAAATAATAAAAATCAAGATTTTTTTTGAGATATTTTTTTGCGGATTTGCTTTTGAAAAAATTAATACTAAATCTTAATTTTGTAATATTAATGTTTTGGAATTTTATTATTTTATTTTCAAGTAAATTAAGAAAATATTAGGACAAATTGTAGTATAAAGCATCCAATAAAAAACTAATCTTATGATAAAAAAAAAGATAAACTGTTTGTTCCGGTTTTTTCTTGACAAACACCAAAAAAAACATTATATTAAGGAAAAAATGGAAAAGGAGGAAAAAAGAAAAATGAAGTATAAAAAAGTGAAAGAAGTGATTGCGGCGATGCTCGAATCGTCTAATATTATTTCTAAAATTATTTTTTCTTTCGCTATTTTTGTGTTTGTTCGAACTGTACTCGGCTGAATTTATAAACAAATAAAACAATACGGAATTATTAACACTAATTAGGAGAGAAATTATCAAACTTTAAAAAGGTTCGATTTATATGTTAAAAAAATTAGATAATAAATTTTTATTTATACTCCTTTTTGTCGTGTTTAGATGTGGTATATTAATTACAACTTTGAGTTTTATTAATTCCGATGATTATGTAAATGAAAATTTTTTGGATTTTCCGCATTATAAAATATTTTTAGTGGCTGTTTTTTTGTTCTTGTTTGATTATATAATTACAATTGTAAAAAATATTATAGATATTTTGTCTGATAAAAATAAAAAACAAATAAAAATATTCAGCATATTGTATTTTATTATATCTTTAATAATAATTCTATCTTTTATAGAAACATCTAATCCAAAAGAATACATCACTGCTGCTGCTGTAATAATACTGCTGCTTGTGTTTAAATACAGTGTTAAACCACAAATTAGGTATTATTTATGATTCGCTGCGCTAATGAATTAAAAAATATTGTGGCAGTGGGTAAAATCCACTCTATTTTTGATAATGCTATAAATCTATTGTATGATGATGATAGGCTTATTGCGATTTTAAAAAATAAAACTATTCTTCTGCCGTATTCTATTATATTAGATATAAGAAAATTTGAAAAACTAAAAAATACAGTTCAATTAAATGATAACTATATATTAAAAGATAATAAACTGAAAATTTCTAATGTTGAAATAACTTTAGAAAATTTTAATGAAAATAATAATACTAAAATAGATTATAGTGATTTAAAAAAAATATATGATATTACTGCTGATTTATTTGTGGAATATAAAAAAAATTGTTTTGAGATATTTGCAACTGAGAATTATGATGATTTAATAGAATTATTGCTCGATAAATATTATAAAAATAATCTAATTGATTTTTTGATAGGCCGCGGATTTGGATTGACACCGTCAGGCGATGATATTTTGAACGGCTTGATTTATATCCAAAAAAATAGTGCTTATAAAAATTGCAATATAATAAATTTGGAAAAATTAGTAAAAGTTTTGAAAAAAACTACAATATTTTCGCAAAATATGTTGAATTATGCTATTGAAAATAAATATAATGAATTATTCAATTATATAATATTAAATGTGAATAATAAAAATTTGGTGTCTGGAATTTTGAAATTATACGGCGCAAGTTCTGGTTTTGATACTTTGCTTGGTCTATCTTTGGGAAAAATGATAATTATTCGTCATTATAATTTTATTAAAACTGAAAAAATAAAAAAAACCATCAAGGATAATGATTTGAAAAATAAAGAGATGATAAAAAACAATAAATTAAAACTTGACAAATTTCAAAAAAAGAGTTAAATTTAGGAAAAATAGGAAAAAAGAGAAAATAAGGTTGAGATGTTCCGCTTTGGCGAAACTAGTAATTAATAAAATTTGATATTCAGAACAGTTTTTCCGAAAATTTAAAATACTGGTGTTGGCAGGATAGGATTTTTTTGGAAATAATTTTTAATCTGTTAATCTGAATGTTGAAGTTAATTTTGAAAAATTGTAGCGGGTGACTATAATTCCCAAAATTTCAATAAACGAATTGTGGTGACTTAAAGAGAGGTGAAGAGGTGACGCCTGTCCCCGATGAGTCCCCATGAGTCCCCGATGAAGTCTGAATATTAAATTTTTTGATATTTGACAATTTAATAGAATTTTTTAGTAGTTTTTTTTTAGATTGATTAGATGAGGTAGATTGATTTTTTGCGAGATTTTTTTGATTGGCTTTTTGGTTTTTATAAGATTTTGCCGCGGAAAATGCGGTATTTTTAACAAAAGGTCGGTGGTGAATTATGAAGGTTTAGAAAATTAGTATTTTTTTTATGTTTTGAAAAAAAGTAAAAAAATAGTTGACTTTTTTTTTTTTTCGATTTAGTATTGCATTTTAAATTTTGAAAAAATTTTTAGGAGGTATGGTTTTTTATGAGAAAGTTTTTATGTTTAGTTTTAGTGGTTTTATTAAGTCTGCCAGCTTATGCCGCTCTTGATTTCAAAGATTTGAAATTCACAGGGCATTACAGATTGCGCGGGTATTATACTGAAAAAGATGGCGCTGATACTACTTTAGATCGTTATTACAGACAGCGTATATGGTTAGGCGTAGAAGGTAATGTAGCAGAAAATGTATTTGCTAATGTTACAATGGAATTTGAAAAAGAATGGGGTAAAAATAATGCTACACCTGAATCACCAACAGCAACTTTAGTTTATGGTTATGTTAAATTATCAAAATTATTTGATAAAGATTTAACATTGACAGTAGGTCGTCAGCCGTATCAGTTAAACAAAAATAATTTTGTAATTTGGGATAACGCTAACGGTTTAGATGGTATGCGTTTAACTTGCGCAAGCGTTAAAGATTGGACTTTTGACGCATTATATTTTAAAGTTAATTCTGATACTCCAGCAGCAGATGGCGATAAAGATGATCAGGAAGTTTATGGCGCAGTTGCAAATTATAAAGGTATTGAAAAGAACAATATTCAAGCATATTTATTATTTGACAGAAATGACTCAGATTTAGCGCAGTATATTGGCTTACGCGGTGAAGGCGCTATTACATCAATAGACGGCTTATCTTATATTGCAGAATTGATATTATTATCAGGTGATTCTGGAGCAGTAGCAAAAACCAAATATCGGAGTTCATTATACTATTTGAATGCTAACTATGAAATCAAAGATTTGAAAAATTTAAAGTTTATTGCTGATTATTTAGTAGCGTCTGGCGATAATGTAACTGATGATAAAAATAAAAATTTTAAAATTTCGTCAGTTGCAGGCAACCAGAATTTAGAAGGCAACTTCAACTTTGATTTTGGTATGGACGCAGCACGCGCAAAGATTGGCGCTGATTTGTATTCAAATGTAGAAATCTTAGGTTTTGGCGTATCAGTTAAACCGACAGAAAAATTAGCGTTAGGCACAAAATATTCGATGTTAAATAAAAATAAAGTAGAGGCAGGCAAATCAGATGATTACGACGGCAAAAACTTAGATATTTTCGGTAAATATGATTTAGGTAAGACTTATTATGTTGCAGCTGGTTATAGTATGTTTGACCCGGATAAAGGTAAGAAAACTACATTTTTAGGCGCAGAATTAAGAGTTAACTTCTAATTTAGTTTTTTTCTTCTAATCAATGATTTTAAAAAAACAGTTTGCGGTATTCCCGCAAACTGTTTTTCTAAAATTTTCGGTTAATCAGTAATCATCATCTAACAATAACAATCTAAAAAAGAACTGCTAAAAAATTCTATTAAATTGTCAAAACCCTAAAATTATTATTTATCTAAAAAAAACAATTACGAATTAAAAATTAATAAAAAAAGAGAAAAATAATTATGATAAATCTAATAGCGGATTTACATACTCATTCAGTAGCAAGCGGTCACGCGTTTGGCACAGTTGAAGAGATGGGCAGAATAGCTGATGCCAAAGGTTTGAAATATTTAGGAATTATGGACCACGGACCAGCGTTAACAGGTGCGCCATCAGAGATATATTTCAAATGTTCGAATCTTTGTCCTGCTAAAATAGGCAATACTACTATAATCTTCGGTTGCGAATTAAATATAATTGATAATGACGGCGCAATAGATTTAACTGATAGAGTAGCGGAGTCATTAGATTTTGCGTTAATAGGATTTCATCATTATACGCAATATATCCCGTCATCAGAAGAAGGCAACACAAAGACATTGATAAAAGCGATAAAGAAGCATCCGGCGATAGATGCAGTAGCGCATATAGGCAATCCAGCATTTAAAGTAAATTATGTAGAAGTAATAAAATGTTTGAATGACTATAATGTTTTAATAGAAATCAATAATCGTTCGTTTTTGCCAGATGAACGAGCTGCGCGGCGCGGTAGTAAAGACAATTGTTTAAAAGTAATGGATTTATGCGTAAAATACAATGTGCGCGTGATAGTATCGAGCGATGCTCATAATCAGATGCAAGTTGGTTGTTTTGGCTATGCTCGTGAAATATTAGAAAATATTGGATTTCCGCAAGATTTAATTTTAACTGCTGATGAACAAAAATTAAAAGAATTTTTAGACAAAGTACATCCATATAAAAGACCAAAAGAAATATTGGTGTAAAAATGCGTTTGATAAAAATTATTTTTATGGCATTTTGGATTTTACTGAATGCCGTTATATTATTAAATGCTAAATCTGTTAATCATTCGTCATTATCATCATTTGAAACTAAAAAAATCAAGGTTGTAATAGATGCTGGGCATGGAGGCAAGGATCCGGGCGCGGTAGTGAACGGCGTTCGCGAGAAAGATGTAGTTTTAAAACTTGCAAAATATTTGGAAGAAGAACTAAAAAAAGCGGAATATCTAGATAAAATTGAGCCGATACTCACTCGCGATAAAGATGTGTATTTGTCATTAAATGCGCGTAGAAAGATAGTGAAAAAACATAATGCTGATGTATTTATAAGTCTGCATACAAATATTTCTCCGACGAATCCTGCTGCATCAGGCACAGAGATATTTTTTGTGACAGAAGACGCCGCTGATAATGTCGGAATAGAATTGCTTGTAAATCGTGAAAACTTCGTATATCCGGAAGATGAAAATGAAGAATTGGCAAATGACGAAGACCAGACATTAGATTTTTTATTTAAGGATTTGAATAAGCGCGCAATAATTAATCGCAGTATTCAATTAGCATTGAATATTGAAAAAGCGATGGCGAATTTGCCGGAAGGCAGAGTGAAGTATATCAGACGCGCGCCGTTTATGGTATTAAAAACATTATTAGCACCTGCGATATTAATAGAAATCGGGTATCTGTCAAATGCTAATGACAGACGATTAATGCAAGACGATGAATATCTAAAAAATTATGCGATAAATTTAGCAAAAGGAATAGAGTTATTTTATACAAACACTTTACAAAAAATAGAATATAGTTATAATGAAAAAAATGAGAATAATAATGTTTTGCAAAAAATAAATGTCAAAAGATAAAAAATGCGTATTATGTAAAACCGAAATTTTTTTAAAATATAAATTACAATCATTAAATTCAGATATTTTTGAATGTCCTGCCTGCGGCTTGGCTGCGCTATCGCCTTTGAATATTAATGATAATACATATAATGAAAATTATTATTATTTCAGCAATTATAAGAAAAGCGCGGTATTTGATGATATTTGTAAAGGACGCAGATTAGCGCGCTATTTAAAAAAATATTTTCCAAATAGCAGAAAAATATTTGATGTAGGCGCAGCTGCTGGGATCGCGCTTAATGAATTAAAAAACTGCGGATTTGAAGTATCCGGACTTGAAATCTCGCGTGCTGGCGTGATGCTCGCAGAAAAATTGTTTGATATAAAACTAATACAGAGCAATATTGAAAAATACTCTGAAAAAATAAATTGCGATGTATTGATAATGACTGATGTATTAGAGCATACGATTAATCCGATAGATACATTAAAAAAAATTTGTAATTTATTAGATAGCGGCGCTGGGATAATTATCGAAGCGCCGAATTATAGTAGTTTTTATAGAAAATTAATTGGCAGTCATTGGGTCGGATTTAATAAATTTCATAATTATCATTTTAATGATAGGGTATTGACTAATATATTGGAAAATGTCGGGTTTGAAGTGATTGCGAAATTTACCGCTAATTTCAATATTTTGTCAATTGAAGGGCTTTGGCGATTAGGATTGAAAGATTTATTGAAAAGAATACTTAAAAAAAATAGTTTGTCAAAAGAAGAAGATAGCGCCGCAAAAAAGAAAGAAGAAATAATATTATTATCAAAAAGCGAGTTGATATTTTATAAAATTTTGAATGATCTAAAAGCGTTAATAAATCTGCCGCTGAATTATTTATCTGAAAAATTAATGATGGGTGACCAATTGTGGATAATAGCGCGAAAAAAATAAGAGTATTGCATATACATACATTGCCGGTAGTGAGCGGGTCAGGTATAAATACTTTTTTGACAATGAAATTATCTGATAGCGCAGTATTTGAATCGTCATTGGCTTGTCTGCCGGGCGGTAAATTAGAAGAACTAGTCCAAAATAGCGGATTTAAATTTTATGAGATACAGCATTTTCGTGGACCGATTAGTTTGATACACGATTTATTAGCATTATTTGAAGTGTATAAATTATCAAAGCGCGAAAAATTTGATATAATACATACTCATAATTCCAAAGCTGGATTTATTGGCAGATTAGCTGGACGGCTTGCTGGAAATGTTAAGATAGTTCATACTGTTCACGGTTATGCTTTTCATAGTTTTGAGAAATTTTGGCGGCGTGTGATTTTTTTGATAATGGAAAAAATAGCCGCGTATTGGTGCGATTATATGATATTTATATCTCAGCCGCTGATAGAAATGGCAAAAAAACATAAATTACTGAAATGTCCGTATTCTAAGATTTACAGCGGTATAGAATTGCGAAATTTTCAGATGCCGAGCGCTGAGGTATTGACGAATTTACGAAAAAAATACGATTTAAAAACAGATGATTTTGTGATTGGCGAAGTAGCGAAATTGTGGGAAGGCAAAGGGCATAGGACTATAATTGAAGCTGCGCGTTTGATTGGCGGAAAGATACCTAATTTAAAGGTGTTATTTGTCGGCGAGGGCTATTTAGAAAAGGAATTGCGCGAAATGGTCAGGGATTACGGATTGACTGATAAAATAATATTTACTGGTTTTCAAGAAAATGTCTTTGATTATACCGCATTATTTGATGTGGCTTTATTAATATCTGATTTTGAAGGTATGGGCAGAGTAATATTAGAAGCGATGCTTTGCGGTAAACCAGTAATAGGAACGAATGTCGGCGGAATACCTGATTTGATTATTGATAATGAAACTGGCTGTCTGGTCGAACCGTCAAATGCTGAAAAATTAGCTGAAAAAATTATTTATTTGTATAATCATCAGAGCGAACGAAAAAGATTAGCTGAAAATGCGAGTAAACGCTTGACCAGCGAATTTACCGCTGAAAAAATGGCAAGCGAGATAAACAAAATCTATTTGGCTTTGATTAAAGCGCAGTCATAAATTGTTCTAAAAAAAATTAAGCGATATTATCGATTAAAAAAAAATCCAATAAAGTGTGTAAATATTAATTCACAATCCGCGAAGAACCGCCCCAAAAAAATATTAATAGAAAAAATAATTAATAAATTATGTTTTTTCTTTATTAAAAATGTCGGATTATTTTGCGGCGGGTTTAACAAAAAATGCCGAAATCGTTAAGATAGAAAATTATTGACTTAATTATAAAAATATTATAACATTAAACTATAATATAAAATATTTTCAAAGGTGCGCGAAATTATGAAAAGGCAAATAAAAACGATAATCCGAAAAGATGTATGCAATAAAATAGCAAGTGAATTGAATCTTGACCCTAAAATAGTAGATGAAATAATTTTAAATTTTTTTGATTCTTTTGAGAAATGTATAATTGCTGAAGATAAAGTTGAATTACGAAATTTTGGAGTGTTTCAAATGCAGACTCGCCAGCCGAAAATAGGACGAAATCTAAAAACTAATGAACCAATAAATTTGCCGAAACGCAGATATTTATCATTTAAACCGGGCAAAGAAATGCGCGATAAAGTCAATGGTAGATAAAAAAAATTAAATAAAGACAAATGCAAATTCCTATTAGTATAAGAATTTTAGGAGACAGCGGCCCTTTCTCACCAACAGGTAGAAGTATATCATATTTAATAGAACTTAATGATTATAAATTATTAATTGATGCGGGCGCGCCTGTATTTTATTTATTAAGTTTTCCAGAGATCTGCAGTATTGACGCGGTTTTAATCACGCATTTGCACGAAGATCATAAACGCTGGTTAAGCGATTTGCTGCTTTTCAGGAAATATGTTACGCCAACCAAACCGAAAATAAAATTATTATCATCAGAATCGATTCATAATGAAATTAAACAAAATTTAATACCGTCGCTTGAAAAAACATTATCGGCTGATTCTAAAAAAATTATAAGATTAAATTATGATGATTTTGTTGATTGTATTTATTTAGGACCGCGAGCAAAATATAAAGTTATTTGCGAAAATAATAATTATCAAATAATCGATGAAAACGAAAAACCGGTTTCAATTGATAAAGCAAAAATTTTTAAATTGCCATTTACAGAAAATATTGATATTTTAGTTTATGATGAAAGAGATAAAGTATGGGTCAATCCTGAAGCATATTACAGTTTTTCAGATGAGCGCTATTATTATAACAACAGAACATTTGATATACCGGAAATAAACACAAAGATTGAAATTATTAATGCTCCGATATGGCACGGTATTTCAGCAGTAGGCGCTGTATTGACGGTTGATGATACAAAAATATTTTTTAGCGGCGATACTGTATTTGATTTGAATTTATGGAAAGAACTTGCAGTTGTTAATAATGATAATGCTATTTTAAAAAATTCGGAAATAAAAAATAAATTTGTAATCTCTGATGACATAAATAAATATATTGAAAAAATGTGGAGTATGGAACGTTATAAAGAAGCGATTATGTATTATAATAATACTGATTTTATAATACATGACAGCGCGGCTATAAATTCTATTGTTCATACAGATTTTAAAGAATTATATTGTCTTGAAAAATCCAAAACATTGCTTACACATTCTCCTGATAATTATGTTTCTTATATTCCGCTAACTTATAAAGATAAAAAATACATTATTCAAAATAAAAAAATATTTGAAAATTCGAATAATAAAAATTATGAACTAAACGCTGATATTTATGTAAAATATCAACTTCGTTATTTTGTCGGCTATAAAAATTCTAATGGATTATTTGCTGTTATTGAAAATGATAATGGGTTATTAGAATTAAAGAAAAGAACAGAAATTAATCAATCGTCAAAAGATGTGGAATATTATAATTTATTTGAAGATATAGACGGCGCTTATTATCCGGCAGATAGCGAATTAAATAATATTTATATAAAAATGAAGAACAAAATTTATAAAAGCGTAGAAAAAGAAAACGGCGAAATTTTGTTAATTCTTCAACAAAATCATAGGGAGTGATAAGTTATGGACGAAAGTTTAGTAGTTGTAATGTCAAAATTAAAAAAGTATATTAAGAATACCACCGGCTGCAGTATATCAATGGAAGCGCTCGGCGTAATAAATAACAAGGTTTTGCAATTATGCGAAGATGCGGCGCGCCGCGCGCAAGCTGACCGTAGAAAAATTATCAAACCGTCAGATATAGGAATTTTATAATACAAGGCAGATATTATTTTTTTTGTTTTGTTTAATGAATATTTCTATTATTATTCCAGCGAAAAACGAAGAAAAATATATAGAAAATGGATTAATAGCAATTCAAAAAAGTATTGTTTTTTTTCAACAATATTATCCAGCAAGTAAAGTAGAAATTATTGTCGCAAATAATTTTTCTACTGATAATACAAAAAAAATCGCGCAAAAATATACTGATAAAATTTTTGATACAGCCGCTGATTCTATTGCCGAAGTTAGAAATAGCGGCGCGTCAAAAAGCGAATATGAAATATTGATATTTATTGACGCGGATAGTCAAATGCATATTGAGACATTAAAAACAATATATGAACTTATTAATTTTACTGATGTTCAAGCCGGCTGCGCCTGGATTTTGCCTGATGAAAAAATAGGAATAATTTATAATTTCATAATAAAATTTATGAATTATATTTTTGAAAAATTGAATACAGGCAGCGGGCTATTTTTTTGTAAAAAACAAGATTTTTTAGCAGTTAATGGTTTTGATGAAAAAATTTATGCAGCCGAAGACCTTGATTTTGCGCATCGAATAAAAAAATATTTGAAATCGAAAAATTATAAATTTCGTAATATTCGAGAGATTCCGATAAAAACCTCTATGCGCAAACTTAAATATGTCAATAAATTCCAAGCGTTTGTCAAACTTGTAAAATTTATTTTTTGTTATAAAAAGATGATGTTTCAAAAAAATGAATGGCACGAATTTTTTTATAATACGAATAATTTAAGATAGGTTGTTAATAATTTTTATTTTTGTTAATTTTAATTTATATAATTTCAGCGAAATTGCGATAATGCGTTTATCTTTTCGCTAATGCTGTCATTAACATTTTGTTTGCAAAAATTCAATGATACTCGCACAGCGTTTTTTATCGCTATATATGTTGAACGGCCGTGGCAAATTATTACATAGCCGTTTACGCCTAACAACGACGCGCCGCCATATTCTGAATATGATATTGTTTTCTTAAATTTTTTGAAAAAGGGTTTTAATAATAATGCGCCTATTTTATATTGCAGTTTTTCTTTGATGCCTTCTCTTATCATATCAAATAATGTTTCAGCCAAACCTTCTGATACTTTCAAAATCGTATTGCCTGTAAATCCATCGCAAATAACGACATCTGTCTTTGCCTTGTAAATATCGCGACCTTCGACATTTCCATAAAAATTCGGCAAGCATTTTTTTAATAAAACAAATGTATCTTTTGCTAATTCATTTCCTTTGGTTTCTTCTTCGCCGACATTTAATAATCCGACAGTTACTTCTGATTTATTTAAAATGATTTTTGCATATTCAGAAGCCATAATAGAATAATGCAGTAAATGTTCAGGTTTGCTGTCAACGCTTGCGCCAACATCCATTAAGATAGTGACGCTTTTTTTAGCATTAGGCAAAACAGTAGCAATCCCAGCGCGCTCTATGCCTTTTATGAGTTTTAATTTTATTGTTGCAGCAGCCATTACTGCGCCTGTATTGCCGGTAGATACAAAACAGCGCGCGTCGCCTTTTTTTACAGCGTCTAAACCAATCGCTATTGACGAATTTTTTTTTTGACGCAGCGCAGCGAGCGGCGAATCAGTCATCACAATTTCTTCATCTGCATTCAAAATTTCAAGACGATTTCTATCATAATTATAGTTTGATAAAATATTAGACAATATTTCTTTTTTGCCGACTAACAAAATTGAAACATCATATTCTTTTAATGCTTCAATTACGCCTTTAACTATTTCTTGCGGACCTAAATCGCCGCCCATTGCATCTACTGCTATTTTCATATATTTTTTAGTTTTAGTTTTCTTTCTTTTTCGATTTAATTGTCAATACTTGTCTGCCTTTGTAATATCCGCAGTGCGGACATACGCAGTGTGCGCGCTTCATATTATGACAATGCGAGCATTCTACTAATGTCGGTTTAATTTTTTCGATGCTTCGTTTCCAAGTCGCTTTTCTTTTTCGAACTACCGATTTCGACGGTTTTCGTTTTGGTACTGCCATTTTATATTCTCCTCCTAAAAAATCATAAAATAAATATTATACTTTAATCTTTAAAATTTTGCAAGAGTTTATTAAATGCCGGATTGATGTATTCATTTTTGCATGAACAGGTTTCTTTATTCAAATTCGCGCCGCATACAGAGCATAAGCCCTTGCAATCTTCTGAACATTTATTGATGTATGGTAATGAAACCAAAATATTCTCGCGAATATAATCAGTTATATCTAATTCATAATCGGCGTCAGATATAACTATAATATCATCTTCGTCTTTTAGTTCGTCGTCATTTTCTTTTTCTTTCATAACAATAAAAGAAAAATTGTCTTTTATAATATAATCAAATGTTGACAGACATTTATCGCATGGAAATTTTACTTTTGTTTGATACTTGCCGATTATCGAATAATCGCCGCCAACTTTTTCCACTGTATATTCAATCGCAAAATCTTCAATAAAATCTAATCCCGTGTCTTCAAAAGGAATTTCCGCAATCGAGAAAATATTGCTGTATTCAATACTTTCTTGTTTGCCGGATTCCAATAATTTTAAATTAATAATCATAAAAGTATCGATACTCCATTATTTTTTAGAGAGCAAAATATAATATTAAAAAATTAAAAGTCAAGAAATTTTATTAAAAAACAACAAAAATATTGTTTTATCTGAAAAAATTAATATAATAAAAATGTAAAAAAATAATGTAAAAAAATTATATGATTACAGAATTGGAAAATATCCAAACGGAAAAACCGATTATCAAACGTCCTTTGATATTAAAAATTACAGCTACAATTTTTTTGATTGTAACATTAATAATAATACTTCTTTTGTATTTATCCGTAAATGAATACAAACAAAGTATGTATGACCAGTTATTAAAGAAATCAAATATAAATTTATCGTCAATAGTGAATCAAATTCAAGAACAAATCACAATAAGAGTGATGTCCAACAAACCGCGCGAAATCAAACAAATTTATTTATCTTCGCTATTTGAAAAAGCGACAAAAAATGATAAGGCGATTGTTTTTCTTTTATTTAGCAATAATATCAGCGAGGAAGATTTTTTTTATCCGCAAGAAAATTCAAAATATCAAAAAATTTTAAAAGAAGAAGATTTAAAAAAAGAGAAAATTTACGGGCGCTATGACGATAATATGGAATTAATATTATTTTCAATGCCTGTATTTGATAATCGCAATAATTTCCACGGTTCTATTATTATGTGCGTGAGTCCTGAATTTATTGTTAACGGGATAAAACGCACAATTAAAAAAGCAATAATTTTAGGATATTTTATGATTTTGGTTGGATTAGGATTATCGCTGTTATTATCTAAAATAATTTTATTGCCGATAAAAGAATTGGAAAACACAGCGTATTCAATAACAGCAGGCGATTTATCTTTGCGCGTAAAGATAAAAAGCACTGATGAAATTGCTGGGCTGTCGTATGCATTTAATGTTATGACTGAATCATTAAAAAATAAAATAGATGATTTAAACGCAATACAATTAATGAGCAGAAACATAAATGCAAATTTAAGTCAAGAAGATTTAGTTAATCAAATAGTAAAAACATTTTATGAAATAACCAATGCAAGTCACTGCACATTATTATTACAAGATCCTGAATATCCGGAATATTTCAGCACGCAAGCAGGTATCGGAGTAATTACAGATACAAAATGCTATATTCCTAAATGCGACGGGTTTTTATGTAAAATGTTGTCTTCTGGCAAAATAACCGTAATTGACACTTTAAAAGAAATGTTTATCGAATACGCTTTATTTTTTGATACTGAAAATCAAAATATACCGAAATATAATTTCATAGGAATACCTTTTAAATATTCAAATAAAATTATTGGAATTTTATATGCTACTGGACCAAAATTAAAAATAAAAAAATCCGATATTGAATTATATGAAATTTTAGCAGACAGTGCTACAATAGCGATAGAGAATGCGAAGTTATATACCTTAGCAATAACAGACGGATTGACAGGCGTATTCTTAAAACGGCATTATTTATATAAATTAGATCAAGAAATAGAAAAAGCGGAACAGACCGGCGCGCCATTATCTTTAATTATGACTGATATTGATTTTTTCAAAAAAGTAAACGATACTTTCGGACATCGCGAAGGCGATATAATATTAAAAGGCGTATCTGAAATTTTAAAACACTGTGTCCGCAGAAAAGATATTAAACGCGCGGACCGCGAGCCAGATATAATAGGCAGATACGGTGGCGAAGAATTTTCAATTTTATTTTTAAATGCCGGCGCGGATGCGATTGAAATGCTCGCAGAACGCGTGCGTTATGCTATTGAAAATACGCCGATACAAGGCGAAAAACAAGTCCATCATATCACTGTAAGTATTGGCGCCTGCGTATTTCAAAAAGGGATGACAAAGGAAGCATTAATAGAAAATGCAGATATGGCATTATATGAATCAAAACGCAACGGAAGAAATAGATGTACTATTTGGAAGGGTTAAATTTTATATGACAAGAAAAATTATAATTTCAATTATAATTATTACAACATTATTAAGCGGTTTATTATATTATTTGGTATCAGAGACGATGCTGCTTAATTATTTATTCAAAATCAACCAAAAATATTTTGAAAATTATATTCAACAATTAAACGAAGAAAATACAATAGTATCAAGCGGCGTTATTGAAGAAGAAATAGAATTAAAAGAAGAAAGCGAGATACGCGGAGTTATTGTGGAGTGGCGTAAAGCGAGAAAAGATTTTCAAGGTGTGATGTATGTTGGTTCCAAACAAATATTTGTCGAAGGCGGAGAATTAGGCGACGATGTTCTTGTCAAGATTTCAAAATTAAGTAAAACTGGCGCTTCCGGTTATGCGGAAGTGCAACAAAAATACGCAAATTATCTGAATAGCGGGTCGATAAATGATTTAGAACTCAACAAAACTTACTCAATTATAACTGCCGGGCCAAATTTAGGTGGCGAATATTTTGCATTGTATGAAGACGGAAAATTAATAATTCAAGGCGCAAATCGCAGCGGCGAAAAAATGCAAGTTAAATACATAGGAAAAGACCGTAAAAAGTATTTAGCAATTATAGTTCAGCGTAACATTTTAAACTAAAATTTAAATTTAAAAAATTAAAAAATATATTGAATTTTTTTTAAAAAAATATATTTTTTTTATATGATTAATTTAAATGATATTTTAGAAAAAATTGATAAATTGCCTAATTTATCGCCGACTGTCGCAAAGGTGATTGAAGTTGCGAATAATCTAAATTCTACGCCGCGCGAATTAGTGACAGTAATAAAAATGGATCCTGTGCTAACAGGTAAAGTTATAAAATTAATCAACTCCTCATATTTTGCACTTTCACAGGAAGTTACATCGCTTGAACGCGCTGTTATTATGTTAGGATTAAACACAATAAAAAATTTAGCATTAAGCACTGCGGTAATTGATCAGTTCAACAGTAAAGATTTCAAATTATCGAATTTTAATATTGACGAATTTTGGAAGCATTCATTAGCTGTGGCTGTTGGCTCAAAAATTTTATCTATCGCTTTTAATGTCGAAAAAAAATATAGAGAAGAATTTTTCATTGCCGGGCTGTTGCACGATATAGGAAAACTAATTATTGCTCGTTATTTTCCAAATGAAATGAACGCGATTCTGCGCAGAAAACAAGAAGAAAATATTTCGATATTAACAATTGAAAATCAAGAGTTGCAATTTTCTCATCCTGAAATAGGCGAAAAAATAGCGGATAAATGGAAACTATCAAGCGGTTTAAAACATTCAATTTCATCGCATCACGGCATAGATTTTTCTGAATATAAAAATCCAGATTTTAAATTATTATTAAGCGTATATATATCAAATTACTATTGCGTGGTTAATAACATCGGATTTGCTGGCGACCAAAATCCGCCTGAATTAAATCCATTGACTTGGAAAGCAATAAAAATGACAAAAGAACAATGTTTTGAATTATTAGCGCCTGTGACAGAAGAATTAAATAATGCGATGATATTCTTAAAAACAAACTAAAAACATAAATGTATTCTCCGAAAAATATTTTATTTCCCTGCGCATCTTTAATATTAACAGATTGCCTTGCTGCTGGCGAGGGTTTAATTGCATATAATCTTTTAAATTTTTTAGGCAAGAGCGGGCATAATTTAACTGTTTTAGCGCCGCAGGTAAAATTACAAACAGCGATTTATAATGCTGAAATTTTAGCGCTAGGCGATTATGAATTTTTTCCAGCTCCGGAAGAATTTCAATATTTACTACGCTGGCGCAAATACTGTAAAAAAGTTGAAAAATTATTCAATAACGAATTTAAAAATTACGAGTTTGATATTATTCATTATATGATGCCTGTCAATATAAATCAAAGTTATTCGCCTATATTAAAAAAACCGTTAATTGTAGGACCGGTATTTCATCCGTGGACAGATTTAAAGCCAGAAGAATATAGTTTTAATGAAATAATTTTAAAAAAAGATTTTCCGATAGTCGGCAGAATAAAAAATCATATTAAACGCTATTTAAAAAAAATCAATAAAGAAAAATTTGAAAAAACATTGGAGTTTGCAGATAAAATTGTGGTAACGCTCGATTGCGCGCGAAAATTTCTGCCTGATAAATATCAAAATAAAATTGTAAAAATACCGATTGGCGTAGATACATATTATTTCAAGCCCTCGGCAAAACTGCCGGACAACAATACTATACTTTTTCTTGCGTATATTGTACGCAGAAAGGGTTTAGAATATTTGATTCAAGCGATAAATATTATTCGCAGACAAATACCTGATATAAAATTATTGATAGTCGGCGATGGTCCTGACAAAGATTTTTTTATAAAACAAACTGATGATTTAAAATTAAATGATTGTATTGAATTTCTACCGGCCGCTATACATAAAGATACAATCAATTATTTTCAAAAAGCGCAGATTTATGTATTACCATCATTATGCGAGCCGTTTGGTATGAGTATATTAGAAGCAATGGCGTGCGGACTTCCGGTAATATCTACTAATGCCGGCGGTCCGCCTGAAATTTTAGGCGAGCGTAATAAAAATTTATTAGTGCCGCCGCGCAATGCCGAAGCGCTCGCTGAAAAAATAATGCAATTATTATTTAATTATGAAAAATGCAAACATATTGGTTTTGAAAATCGCGAATATGTAGTAAGAAATTTTGACTGGCGTATTATAGCGGCTAAATATAACAAACTTTACGATGAATTATGCGAATAATACCTAAAATTTTTTTTTCATTAGCGTTGTTTTTTTTATTATTAATTATCGCTGAGATAGCAGTAAGATTCATATGGCTCGATTTGCCTGACCATTATCTTTCTATATATAAATATCCAATCAGAAACTCTGAATTAACTGTAAATACTAAATACGAACATATTCCTAATTGGCGCGGGTATGCAACTGGCGTAAAATTAAATTTTAATGAAGACGGATTACGCGCAGTTTCGAAAGAAAATTATAAAGATAAAAAAATCATTTTATATTCCGGCGATTCAATTTTTTTTGGATATGGTCTTAAAGACAAATTTACAATTACAGAATATTTGAATAATCAAATAGCCGCTTTTCCTGAATGGCATCATTTAAATAACGGAGTATGCGGCTATAATTTTTTGCAGATTATCGAAAGTATGAAGTTTTACAATCACTACTATAATAATATCAAATACAATTTTTTATCTTTTATACATAATGATTTGGAAGACTTGTATTATATTGACGAATGTGATACAAATGTTTTATACCCTCAAATTAAGTCAGCGTATTTTATAGAGCCAGATAAAAATACATTTTTATACAGATTAATGAATCTATTATTGCCCGATGATTTGACTAATGAACGATACATTAATAAAGTTAGCATCCGCAAAATTTTTATTAGATACAGCAAATTATATTTAGCTGCGGCAATGTCATTAAAACGAATAAATTTAGCGCTGGCCGCTTCTGAAAAACCTAATATTTATTTATTTCCTAATTTAAAAATATCGGAGAAATTAATATATCAGCCATTATATAAAACCGTGAAAAATTTAAAAGAATATGCGGATAAAAATAATATTAAATATTCAGTCGTGCTACTGCTCGACCATATAATTGAAGGCGCAGCTGTTTTGAAAATTCATAATATATTCGAACAAGCCAATATAAATTTTTATAATTTAGCGATGTTTATGCCGGACAAAAAAGAATATGCGCAAAAATTTATACTCGGCTGGGATTCGCATTTTAACAGACACGGAAGTTTTTACACTGCTCAATTATTAAAGAAGATTATTGATAGCGAAAATATTATTATTCCGCAAAATTCGGATTTTCAAGAAATCTATAAAAAAACATTATCTCAATATTTAGAAAAAAATCGAAAATATGAAGAGCGCCAAAAAACACAGTTATTAAATGATTTATTTTTATCTACTAATTATATAAATTTTGACAACTCATTTGAATTTGAAAAATATTTTATTTATGGCTATTGGCGGCATTTTCCTATTAACAACAAAAAAATGAATATTAAATTAGACGGAGTATGGACTACTGAATTTGGTTCTATCTGTTTTGCAAAATCTGAAAAAATCAATACTATCAAATTATATTTTGAAAATTATAATTTTTCTGATAATGACACTATTTGCATTAACAATAAATCAGTTAATTTCTGGATACAACAAAAAAATAATGAAATGATATTAATTTTAACACCGACAGAACATTTAGAAATAGACAATTCTTATTTTTATGAATTATATTTTGAATTAACAAATTCGTTTAAAGACGATTACAATCGCAAATTCGGAATGTTTATCAAAAAAATCAAAATAGAATAATCTAAACTTAAAATAAAATTATTTTTTTAAAAACTATATGAAAGCGTTATATAATGCGCGTCTCCGAGCGAACTATACGGTGTCCAGCCGTAATCAAATTTTAAACCGCTCCAACTCAAACCGATACCAGCGGAAATACCGTTTCCTTGATCAGATGTAGTATTATAGCCAGCTCGTAAAAAAATTTTTTCTTTATAATCTATTTCGCAGCCAGCAGCGCCATCAAAATGATTGTATTTATCGTAGATAGTTTCAATGCCAAATTTTATCATATAGCCAGTCGCTAAAAAATCCGAAGAAGCGCTCACGCCGAATTTGTATTGCAACGGAACAGAATATTTTTCTCTATCGTATTTAAACGAATTTCCGAGATTTTTTATTACTCCGCCTATTGTAAAATTATCCTTTAAAAATTCAAAGTTATAATTAAAACCAAAATCTATCGCTAATGATTTATCGCTCACTCCTGCAAAATCCGAATTGATAAATTTAGTATTTACGCCCAAAGACAATAATTTTATATTCGTAGAATATCCGAGTATAAACATCTTTTCATTAATATCAGTAGTGCCTGCATCTAAAAAACTTGTAGAGCCGGTAATAAATGTTTTTCTAATCTTTCCAGAATCAAAAATAGTATAGCCAGTATTTATTACGCCTTTTAATTTATCAATATATGCCGCGTATTTAAAAGACATTACAGAAATATCAGTCAAATAATTATTATTCGTAAATGAAATATAATTTTTTTCAATACCTGAAAACGAAGCAGGATTTTCACTTATTATATTGGCAAATGAAATAGCCGAGCCACTAAGAGCGGAAACTTGTGCATTATTTTCATTCATTTTCAATAAAATATTCGCATTAGCTGCGCAATTAATAATTAAAATTAAGAACACTATTATTATTTTTTTAAACATTATAATTCCCACTACCTTTTTTAAATTTATCTAACAATTGCCAGTTTTTCAATACGTTTTTGTCCGGCATTTTCTATTAAAACCAGATACAAGCCGGTCGGTGCTAATCTGCCATCTTTCATTCGCGCGTCCCAAATAGCCATACTTGTCCCTAAAATCGGCTGAAGTTCTGCGACTAATCTGCCGTTAATATCATAAATTTTTATAGAACTATTAGGTATAAGCCCAGAAATATGAATTCCTGTTTTATTGTTGATATTATAACTACCTGTGAATTCAAGACCTGTCAATTCATTGCCGTCATTTGGTCTGAACGGATTAGGAAAAATTACAAGTTCTGAAAAATCGCTGGCGCTGCGCACGCCTTTTGCAAATAGTCCGTATATTGAAAAATGCGTCAATTCCGCTGATACTGTATCGCCATTAGCTGAATAACTAATATTATTTTCATTAACGATTTTCCACCTGCTGTCTGTTTCATCAAGATAATAAACAGCGAGCGGATAGCCGCGCAGCCCAGCCGGAACATTATAAGTTATACGCGCTTTATTAAATGAACTCGCAGAATTATACGCCGCGCCGTTGCGAATAAATGAAATATCGCGGACTGTTTTTAATGCTACTTGATAAGCGTATCCACCACCAAAATCAATAATAGAATTTTCTGCGGCGTCCACTTTTGCTCTTGTTGAGGCATCTTCAATATTTTTAACTGTCATAGTGATAGGTAAATTTCTATCTTTAAATTCAAGGTCAAGAATAATTGTATCGCCAACAGAACCATCAGCCAAATAGTTTAATAATTCAGATTTTACTTTTTCAGTTATAACATTTCCGCCTGCGCATTGCGAATCAAAGAGCACTTGCGCAACAGCGGTATTTGCGGTGACCAGCGAAGAAATTATCGAACTACTTGTATCAATATACACGGCAGCAGTAGTGTCAATAACGATATTTAGCGTTTCGAGTAAGGCTGCCAAAGCATTGATTTTGCCATTGCCCCAAATTACATTCGGCACAGCGCCGGTATATGCATCAGTATTAGCGGATTTTTTTAAGATTTCTTTTACTTCTGCAGGATTAAGATTCGGATTGGCTTGAAGCATCAGCGCAACTATTCCGGTTACAGCAGGTGTAGCCATACTTGTCCCTTCCATCTTCACATATTTGCCAGTCATATCTTTGTTTTTAGTTTGAGCATTGCTTGATGAACTAAATGTTGAAAAAATAATTTCACCCGGCGCGCTTATATTCGGTTTTAACCCAGTCCAATCTGATCTGCGCGACGGCCCGCGCGATGAAAATGAGGCAATATTATCCATATGGGTAGGCCAACCGGCTTCTAAATATTGATAATGATAATTTCCGTCTTGCCCCCACCATTCGGTTTTTGTAGTATAAGCCGCGACTGTAATAGCGGAAGCCACTGTGCCCGGCGCGCCGATAGTAGAATATGTATCGCCTTGTTCAAACTCGCCCACCGCGCCATTAGTAGCGAGCCACATATCAAATTTTGTATTACCGGTATATATTATTCTTAAAGTGTATTTTAATTTTGAGCCATATGATATGCTTACTAATGATGCGTAATTATTAGGGTCAAGCGTCAGCCGCGCATCAGCAATTACAAATGTTTCGGATTCGTCTACTACCGGTTCGGTTGGAAAATCAAAATCTCGTTCAAGATACATTCCAGGATTTAATGGACCAAGCGCAGCAATTGGGTTATTATTATTATCTAAAATTTGAAAAGTCAAGGTGACATTTTTATCGCGTGTCTGATTATCATACCACAGTTCAATATTTGCTGATACATCGAACATTTTGAAATCTACATATTTTGGAGTTGAAGTTGCAACATCTGAATAATGGATTTTATCCATACCTTCATTGCCAGCTGCAACAACAAGGATTTTTCCGCGACCTGTTAAAACTTCTAAACTTCGTTCATAATTGCTTGTGCCGTCATGCGGACCGAAATGCCCGCCTAAACTCATATTAACAACAGCTGGCCGTCCGAGCGCTTCGGCTTTTTTAAATATATAATTCACACCGTCAACATCATTTTCAAAATCAGTTTTTACAAAAATAATATCGGCTTCTGGTGCCATTCCGCGAAAAACATCAGAAGATGCCGCGCCATTGCCAGCTGCTATACCTGCGACATGTGTGCCGTGTCCGTGGTCGTCAATTTGATTACACACATTATTATCTATTTGTTCTTTGCTCCATTCTATACCAAAAGAATTTGGTATTTCAGTAGGACCAAATTGCGCATCTGCCGTCTGATCCCATAAATATAAAACTCGGCTTCCACCTACACTGTCTTTAAAATCATTGTGAGAAATATCCAAACCGGAATCAACAACGCCAACTATTACATTGTTTCCTTTGTATGCTTTTGCTAAACCGCCCTCGCCTAAATACACTGAATCCGCATTAACGCTTTTACGCGCATTATCAAGAAGCATTTTTTTTTTTCTATTTTCAGAAATAAAAATTATTGTTTGACGTTCACTTAAAACAGAAAGCTTATCTATCGGAACTAATGCAGTAATATACTCGCCCATTATCGACCGCGGCATACCGCCAATTTTTTTTATATATTCATAATCCTGAGCGCTTTGACTCGAACGAATAATCACTGATACTAAATCAGATTTACCGGCTGGCGCTTTTTTAATTATTACATTGGCCGGCGTTTTGCGCTTTTCAGATAATTGCTTTAATGTCGGTGACATATTCAGCGCTTCTGCGCTAAAAGCGGCGAATAATGATAATAATAAATATATAATAATCAAAATTTTTTTGTTCATTTAATATACTCCGATTTTTATATTAAACTATAATCACTCAATTATTTTCTTTGTTTTTTTTCTTATTTTTTTTTAGATCCCTGTCAGCCATCAACCCATTTTTATCTAAAAATTCATAATACATCAAATATACTTCGTCATTAATCGAACCTAAATGTCTAGCAATCAATAAAATTTCAAAACAAGAAAGTTTAAATTCCGCAGACATATCTTCAAACGCTTTTTTCAAACCTTTATCATTGAATATCAATTTACGCACAAGTTCAGAATTGCTCCATTCTTGAACAAGTTTGACTCTGCCGCGAATATTTCTTTTAAATTGTCTATCTATACGCGTCATCACGTCTGCATTTATTTTATCGTGTATTAAATCAAAATATCCGCCGTTTTCTTCATATATAATTTTTGATGACCATTCCGCTGTTTTTAATGGATGCTCTTGAATACTGTCATTTACCTTGCCGCCGTATTCTATTGGTCTTAAATCTTTTGACGATGTAAATTGCGCGGCTTTATATTTATAACTTTCTGGCGTCATAACAGTTAATCTTAACAATGCCAGCATCTCAGTAGCTGATTTTGACGAATCTTGATATGTAAATAAATGTTTTATAATAGGTATATCGCCAAGTAACGGCACTTTAGAATTTTTTTTCATTGATTTATCGTTTATCGCGCCGCCAAGTATTATCAATTGTCCATCATTAACAATTTGACTCGCTTCAAAAATAGTTTCGCGCGATGCTTCGCCTTCTTCTTTATTACCATCTGTAAGTTTTAATTCAGATACTATAATTTTATATGTATGTTTTTTATTGCCGTGGTCGTCTGTGATTTCAATTGGCACTGCAATTCCGCCGACAGATAAAGTTAAACCTACGGACATTATTGTGGTTATCGGATTATTATTTGCATCTTTAGATTTTAATGGGATATTTTGATTTTGTTCGAATATACCAGAACGTCCGCTGACAAATGTTATATGCGGCTTTAATACTGCTTCCGCTACATTATTATCAATTAATGCGCGCAAAGATACTTCTTGAACTTTGCCGCTTTTTGATGTGTATTGATACATTACTTGCGAAAGCGCAACGCCCGCAGTAAATTCGCCTATTACTTTTGAACCAGTAGTTCTGCCAGAAGCAGTAAGTTTGTCAGATGGCACTACCGGCTCTTCTGTAAATTTTCCAGCGTTTTCATCAAAAATAAATCCGCCTGAATGCTCGTATTTCATTCCTAATTGCTTTGCTTTTGCTATATTAACAGATAAGATAGTGCCTTCAACAAGTATCACTGGCGGTTCATAATCATATTCTTCAATAAATTTTTTTATTTCTTCGACTTTACTTTTTGGACCACTTATATAGATCTTCTTTTGTTTGTCATCAATATCCATCTTTTTAACATCATACATACTTTGGAGAATTTTGAAAATATTGTTTATTTCAGCGTATTTTATTTGTATTCCTTCTAATACTTGCTCTTGTTCAGGTTTATCAAGTTTTTTTATTAACTCCCCTATCTGCGCTAATTTTGACGGTCTGTCAGTTATAATCAATGCATTTGAAGCATTATCTATTGATATTATACACTTACCAAAATGACTTAAAATAATTTCATTCATTCTATCTGGCGCTATGTATTGTAATTTAAAAATTTCTGTGTTTTGCGGCAGTTCTAATGCTTCTGCTTCTGATTTCGCTTCAATATAATCTTTATCTAATTGTTTTAAAAATTTTTTTATCTCTGCTATTACTTTTGGCTGCGCAGTTATTATAAAAGCATTCTTGAATTTATCTACCATCAAAAATAAATCTTTACCGAATTTATCTTCAATAATTTTTTGCATATCTATCGCGGCAAGATAATTTAAAAAAACATACTCTGTAATTTCTTTTTCTTCTATTGACTCGTTTGGTTCTGTAGGCGTTGAGATAACTGATGTGTTATTTAGTTCTTCTAATTTTTGAGAATCTGTAACATTAGTGGTGGTTGGTTCAATATCTATTTCTTCGACTCTTTTTAATATATTATTATATTGTTCAGGCGTAGCTTCAAAAAATATTATTTTTTTGTTATTGTCGCTATTTATTTGGATATTAAATTCATTTGTTAATTGAACTGCAATCTGCTCAGGCAAAATATTGAAAATTTCGATTTCATATTTTTCAGCATTTGCTTTTGAAATTAATATTACAATAAAAATTAAAAAAATAAAAAATTTTTTAATTTCATAAAAAATCCGCCTTATAATTTTTAATAAATTCAATAAAAATTTATTATAAAAAAATAATATTTTAAGTCAAATTATTTTTTTTTTTTACAAGAGTATGTTGGCTAAAAAATCTTAAAAAAATTAAGCAGCAGTGCGCTCAAGAGTCACAGCAACCTGCAAACTGCAAAAGAATAAAAAAACTTTTTGACAATCTTTATTTTTTAAATATATAATCATTTGCTTATGTTATATTGACTAATTTTTCAAAATAATTAATAATAATAATAATGAAAATAGTATTAGCAAATAGCCCATGGTATAAAAAAGAAAATAACAATAATTATTATTTTGTGAGGGCTGGCAGCCGCTGGCCGCATTTTGAAAAATTCAATTCTGACGGGGCTGTATGTTATATGCCCTATCCATTTTTTATGGGTTATGCTTCTACGCTTTTAAAAAAAAATAGATTTAATGTATTAACGCTCGACGGCGCGGCGGAATTATTAACTGAACAAAAATTTTTAGAAAAAATTATTGATTTTGCGCCGGATCTTGTTTTACTTGAAGTCAGCACGGTTTCAATTGCCAAAGATTTAGCTGATGCGCAGTATCTCAAATCAAAAATTAAAACTGAAATTGTATTTGCAGGATTGCATAATTTTATGTATAGTTCAGAATTTTTAGAAAAACATCAATGCGTTGATTATGTTATTATCGGCGAATATGAAAATATTTTATTAGAATTATGCAAAGCAAAAATTAATGATGGCACATCTTCAAATTTATCTAAAATCAAGGGTTTGATTTTTAGAGATGAAAACAACAAAATTGTCAATACAGGCCGCGCAGAATTATTTAATAATCTCGACGCTTTGGATTTTCCTGATAGAGACGCGCTGCCTTTAAAAAATTATTTGGATAGACCGTGCGGTATTGCCGAGCCGTCAGTGCAGATTATCGCTTCGCGCGGCTGTCCGTTCGGCTGTATATTTTGCGCCTGGCCGCAGATAATCTACGGCGGCAATAAATTTCGACAGCGCAGCGTTGATAATGTCATCAGCGAAATGAAATTTCTAAAAGAAAAATATAAAATTAATTCTATTTATTTTGACGACGATACTTTTAATGTCAACAAAAAATTCGTTCAAGAATTATCCAAAAAAATTATTTCTGAAAATTTAAAAATCGAATGGGCTGCAATGTGCCGCGCTGATATAATGGACGAAGAAACTCTGTTATTGATGAAACAATCCGGGCTGAAAGCCGTCAAATACGGCGTAGAATCAGCCGCGCCTGAAATTTTGAAAAATATAGATAAATCATTAGACATTGAGAAAGTTATTAACGCTGTTGAATTCGCTAAAAAAAATGATATTAAAGTTCATCTCACTTTTTGCTTTGGTTTGCCGGGCGAAACCAAAGAAACTATCGAACAGACAATTAATCTCGCTTGCAAATTGCAGCCGGACAGCGCGCAGTTTTCTATTGCTACGCCATTTCCCGGCAGCCGTTATTATAATTTACTCAAACAGCAAAATCGCATTATTACTGATGATTATTCTAAATATGACGGCTATACTACTTGCGTAATTAAACACGATGATTTGCCGGCAGACTATTTAGTAAACGCTGCGCAATCAGCATACGAGCGACTAAATAATTGCAAACCGAAAAATTATCAAAATAATTTTCTATATAATCTATTAAAAAAAATCTATATAATATTTTTTCCGAAAAATAAAATAACGGTATTTTTTAAAAATAAATTGCAAAATTTTTTTATTACTTGGCATAACGAAAAAAAAAATATATCTGAAAATTTTTGCGCTAAAATTTATTTGTTTTTTGTTATTGTCTCTCGATTTTTATTTAGATATAAAAAATATCTCTATCATTTAGTAAATGCTTTTTTTGCGCTGATATTGTATAAAATAATCGAATTTACTTTGTTTCTGACAAGTTTTATTTTTAAATTTGATTATTCGCAAAACTCTAAAAAAATCAAACTTGTATTTATTTCGCGCGAAAGTATTAATCTGCCGGGCGGTAGAGTAAGATGTCATTATTTTTCGCAAGCGCTTAATGACAAGGGCTTAAATACAGAGGTATGGAACTATCCTGAAATTTTTAGAGATGCCTACGACGGTGCAAACGAATACAGAATGTCTGATTTGCGCAGAATATATTTGAATTTAAAATTTATATTAAAATTATTATTTTTAAAAGACCAGCCGATTGTTTTTATGCAGCGAATGCACTATCATTCTGTCGGAACATTTTTATTAAACAAATATTTAGGGCTGCGCTATATTTTTGATGTTGACGACTGGGACTTTGATAAACGGCCGTTTTATGTATTAAGCGAATTAAAATTATTTAACGGTAAAAATTTTACGAGAATATTGGCTGAATCAGCGTTTGCTGTGATTTTATCGAGTCATTATTTATATGACATTTTTAAAAAATGGAATCAAAATGTCTATCTTGTGCAAACTGTCGTATATAAAAAACTTTTTAAATATATTCCGAAATCGCGGAAAAATGATGATATTGTATTTTCATGGATAGGAACTTTTTTTAGACTGGATAACTGCGAAAATGTTATTTATTTAATAGAATTGTTTAATGAATTAGAAAATTCATATCCGTCAGCAAAATTGGAAATAGTCGGTTGCGGACCATTAGTTGAAACTGTTATTTCAAAAATAAAATCAAAAAATATCAAATATATTCAATGGATAAAACCAGATGATATGCCTAACTATCTCGCTGATATAGATGTGGGATTATTTCCGCTCTGGCAAAATATAGAATTTAATCTCGGTAAAAGTCCGACCAAACTTTTTGAATATATGGCATTAGGTAAAATCTCGCTATCATCTGCGCTCGGCGAAATTCCAAAAATAATCGAGCATAAACGCAATGGGCTGCTCGCTAATACTCCTGCGGAATTTAAAGAATTAACAATATATATTATCGAAAATTTTAAGACGCTTGATTATATCGGCTCTAATGCTCGTAAAGATATTGACGAAAAATTCTGTTTAGAAATTCAAACTGAAACTATACAAAAAATTATTACAACCATAAAAAAATAAAACTTGCGATATTTTGATTTGTCATTATAATAAAAAATCAAAAATTTATAATAATTTTCTATGGCGTTTATCAATACATACGAAAACAAAAAATTATTAAAACTATTCGAAGAATTATTTGATTATTATTTTCAAGATAAACATAATTCAGTATTAGACCAGCTATTAAAAATAAATAACGAGTTTTTACTGCTGATTTCACAGGAAAAATATATTAATGAATATAATGATCTGTATGTATTTGCGATATTGGCGATTGGCGATTATTATACGCTGACATTAGACAGTCATAAGGGCTTGCGATTTTTTAAAGAATTATTTTTAAAATTTGAAAAATTGAAATTTTATAATGTTGATATTTATTTGGCTTTTTACAGCAAACTCGGAGAGTTGTATATTGATATTGACAATATTTCAAAAGCAACAGAATGTCAATCGCGCTGTCAAATTATTGCAAAAGACACATATCAAAATTATGAAAATTTCAAATTATTAAGCGCATTAATTGATATAAAAATAGAAAAACACAATGCCGGCATTAATGCGCTTTTGAAACTTTTACAAAATTCCGCGAGCGCCGATGTATTCGATTATTGCTTCAAAAATCGAGTAATTAAATATCTGCTAAAATACATTGCTCCAAAAGAATATGAAAATGTGCTGTTTCCGCTATTATTGAAAAATATTGACGAATTGTTTGGATTCAGCGAATTATTCAAAGCGGAATTCAAATTTCATAAATCATTAATTTGTTTGAAATCAGCAATGTTTTATGCTTCTGAATTAATACGCAATAAAGTCGCTGTTCCTAAATATTTAGAAATATTAATTAATTTAGCTAAAATGTCTTATGACTTTGGTTTTCATAATAAAGCACTGCAATTATTCGAACAAGGCATGTATTTTGTAGAAACTGAAAATATCAGCGGCGAATTATTTTACAAATTGCATATTGGCGCAATACGGACATTATCAATAATGAAAAATTATCCGCGCGCATTTACGTTGATTGATAAATTAGAAAAAAGATTAGAATACTGCGAAGACATTGAATATCAGGTGAGATTGTATTATGAAAAAGCGCTTTGCAAATCAAAATTTGGAAATGATAAAGAAGCGCTGCAAATATTCAAATACATAGAAGAGAAATTATTAGAGCATTGTAAATACGATTTTTTCAAAGCGCGCTATAAAGCAAAAATCAACAATCAAAAATGCTTTATTTTATTGAAAAACTACGAAATAAAAAAAGCTGTGGAATTATACAATCAATCGCTGAAAGGGTTAAATGCTTACCGTCATACTTTTGAATATGCCGAGACATTATGCGGCATAGCGCAGACATTGAGCGCAAATGAGATTCACGCGGATTCTTTAAAATTTTTTATGACCGCTTTTAATAAATTTTATGAAAATTACAGCATCAATAGATTGATAAATTCAATGCAATTGATTTCTAAACATTATATTCGCGCAGGCGACATAAACGAAGCGATGTATTACATAGACGAAGCGATTAGAATATTAGAAATCCGCGAAAATATTCAAGAATTGCCGCTTTTATACAGCCAAAAAGCAAAGATTTATTTACTGCAAAATTTATATCAAAAAGCAGAAGAATTTTTCAAAAAAGATTTGAGTATTACAAAACAAACTGAAAATATACATTCATTAGCATTTTCTTATTATCATCTCGGATTAGTTTATCAAAAACAAGATATGACTAATATCGCTGAAACTTATTTAAAAAAATCATTAGAATATTTTAATGTTATTGACAATCCGAATAATAAAATATTAGTGCTTCTGCAATTAGCAATAAATAACGCTAAAATAGGATTAGTTAAGTATGTCACTAAATATCTTAATGATGCCGAAAACTGTTGGAAATACGCAAAAAATAGATTATTACAGGCACATATATTATTAGTTAAAGGAATATGCTATACAATATTGAACAAACGCGGTAAACAGATAGAAGAACTTTTTAAATCAGCGATAAAACTTTACGAAAATCTTGACCCGCTCAATAATGATTTGATTGAAGCATATTATGAATTATCCATATATTATGAAAAAACCGCAAATTTTAAAGATGCGATAAATTGTTTGAAATCATCAATCGAGATATGCAAAAAAATCGGATTATTTGAAAAAGTTAATTTTTTGCTTGAAAAATTAAATCAATTGAGCGAATTAGAAACGCAAAAAATGAAATTATTGAGTATGACAGGCGCGGATAATGATTATGTCGAAGAAAATGATAATGCCCTAAAAGTCAGCAATAAATATTTAGTAATTTTTTTTGTAGATATTCGCGGTTTCACTACAATTTCTGAAAATTTAGAAATAGCGAAATTAGAAAGTTTATTAAATGATTTTTATACAAGTGTAACAAAAATTATTACTCAAAACAACGGCATTATAAATAAATTTATAGGCGACAGCGTATTAGCATTATTCAATATGAGCGGTAATGATAATAATCCGGAAGAAAAAGCGATAAAATCAGCAAAGGAAATATTAATACGATTAGAGGGTATAAATCAGCGTAGAAAAAATACAGGCGAACCGATTATTGAAATAGGCATAGGCATTAATGCGGGCAACGTATTGCTCGGAGCTTTTGGGTCCTTCCAAAGATTAGAATATACGGCGATCGGCGATGCTGTCAATACTGCCGCGCGATTGCAAGATTTAGCAAAAAAAAATGAGGTTTTAATAACAGAGTCAGTTTATGAAAAATTAAAAAATACCAGCAATATTTCATTTTACAGCGAAACAGAAGTTAAAGGCAAACATCATAAAATAAAAATTTATAAGGTAAATTAAATATTTGATTTTTTTAATTTATTAAGTATAACTTATCGAAAAAATATATAAAATAGTTGATGATTATATGACAAAAAAAAAATCTATAATTATTGCCATTGTTGTTTTTGTTTTGATAATGTTGTATTTTGTTTTATTCAGCGGCAGCGGTTTGATTAATAGAACAAAATTAAACGAAGAACGCAAAAAAATCGAACAAGAAATTGAAGCTGTAAAAAAGGAAATAGCCGCATTAAAAATAGATATTGAACGCTTAAAATCAAGCGATTACTATATCGAAAAATATGCGCGTGATAATTATCGAATGATTAAACCAAATGAAATTATGATTAAAATCGAAGAGAATACAGAAACTTTAAAATGAAAATAATTAAAAGTTTGATTTTTTTTACAGCGTATTTTTTTTTATCGTTAATTGCATCGTTTATTATTATATTTTTAAGCAGATTTGGGCTTGATAAAATATGTTATAAAATTTTTAAACTGTGGGGAAAATTTATATTCAAATTATCCGGCTCGACTTATGAATTTTTCGGACTTGAAAAATTAGATAAAAATGAATTGTATGTATTTTGTCCTAATCATACAAGCTCATTTGATATTTATCTACTCTCGGCGTATCTGCCTTTTAAATTTTCGTGGATTTCTAAAATTGAATATTTGAAATTGCCGATTATCGGCAAAGCGATGCGCTCTTTGAATTTTATTGGCATAGACAGAACTAATCCCAAAAAAGCGTTTGCTACAATAAAAAAAGCAGTGGAAATAATGAATCAAAAAAAAATGTCAGTTGTGATTTTTCCAGAAGGCACAAGATCAAGAGACGGAAAATTGCAAGAGTTTAAGCGCGGGTCATTAATGCTCGCAGTTGAAGCGCAAAAAAAAATTGTGCCGGTCACAATAATAGGAAACTATGAAATTCAGCCGAAAAATAGTTTTTGGATAAATAAAAGCAATGTCAGAGTTTATTTCTCTGACCCAATTGATCCTCCTCAAAAAAATAAAGAATCGCAATTAGCGGTATTGCAGAAAATTTATAATGAAATTAAACAGCAAATTGATAAATATTCTAATATCAAAAATTAGCGCTGTTTGCTTTCACAAATATTATAATCATCGTCATATTCAAAAAGTTCGTTGGTTGTGTTAAAATAGTCAAAGCCGCTTTTTAATTTCTGCCAGAAGTTTTTATGTATTTTATATAGTTCGCTGATTTTTCCAAAATTTTCACGCGTAAGTTTAATAGGAAAAATATGAACCGGTATGTTACTCTGCCCTGCATTTTTCGCTTCTACCGCTAAAATATATAATTCTTTTATTTTATCATCTGTAATCGGTATGCAGCCTATTGTCACATTGCTTCCGTGTATAAAAATGTCACCGCCTAAATTAGTAATATTAAAATTTGTTTTTTTATCAAAATTGTTTGGATAATCAATTTTTAACGATAAATGATAATTGCTTAAAGGATTAAAATTAGAAATATAATAATAGCCCTCGGGTATTTGCCCATCGCCTTCGCGGAGTTTTGGTCCTAATTTTCCAGAAAATCCGGCAAATTCATAACTTTTAAAAAACTTATATTTTTTTTTAGATTTTTCTTTAATCCAAAGTTCTAATATTCGTTCATTTTTGAAAATTCTTAAAAAAATATTTGCTGCTGGATAGATCATTTTCTTTTTACTAAATTCTGCTTTTAATAATTCTTCTTTTTCATTATACGCAATTTTTACGCGGTAATATTGTAATTGTTTTTCTTTGAAATTATCAGATAATCCTTGCGAATTACAAAAAAATATTGTCATAATAATTAACCCTAATAATTTTATTAGCATATTCATAATTCTTAAAAGTTATATATATCTAACTTTTTTTGATTTTACAATTACAGCAATTACCACAGTTATTCAAACCGTCAGAGTCTTTATCTCTTTTAAAAAATTTATGAATTAAGAATGCCGCCGCAGCAATTATAATAAAAAAAACCACAATATATTCTATCATTTTTTACACATCCCATTAATTTAAAAATTAAATAATTAAATTACCAAATTGATACACTGCAAAGCACACAAGCCAAGCTATTATTGTTGAATAGCCGACAAATAATCCGAGCCATTTCCAACCAATTTCAGCTTTTATCGCCGCCTGCGCCGCAACGCATGGCGCTATTATCAAAGTAAATAACATCAAAACAAATGCTACTAATTTATTGAATATTTTGTCATTTCTTAA
This sequence comes from bacterium, assembly GCA_029551925.1. GTDB lineage: Bacteria > JAGOBX01 > JAGOBX01 > JAGOBX01 > JAGOBX01 > JAKPEO01. Next base: position 669 of record JAKPEO010000024.1, on the reverse strand, counting down.
AGCGGTGCGCAGACTCTCACTCTCCTCGCCTTCTTCAGCTCCGACTTTATATAATATTCCGAGCGTTGAAACAACTATCTCTTTTGCCGCAAAACCAGTGACTGCTGAAATCCCTATTTTCCAATCAAAACCAATAGGTCTAACTATCGGTTCGATTAGCTTTCCAATTCTTCCAGCAATACTATATTCAAGCGCTTTTTGCTTTTTGACAATATCAATATGCTGCGCTGTTAATTCGTTAATTTTTTCACTTGAATTAATCGAATTATCTGCTCTGATTTTAATTTTATATTCTTCCGCTATTTTTTCGTATTCTTTTTCATTGTATTTAATTTGCGGAAATGTGGTAATCGCCCAAATTAATATTGATGCGGCTAAAATTATGGTGCCTGCTTTTTTGATGTATTGATATGTCTTTTCCCACATATGAAATAATATTCCGCGCAGCGTCGGTATTCTATATGGCGGCAATTCCATAACAAACGCCGTTGCCTCGCCTCTTAAAATCGTTTTTCTAAAAATATATGCGGAACCCAAAGCTAATATTACGTTAATAACATATATTGCTATTATCGCATTCGCTTGACTGTTTGGAAAAAATGCGTCTGTTAAAAGAATATGAATTGGCAATTTTGCGTTGTAACTCATAAATGGAATTATTAAAATTAT